>CAZJSO010000047.1:1285-9474 GCA_964548795.1 uncultured Dehalococcoidia bacterium
CGCTTGGTTAAAAACTCAAAGGGGGGATTATGGGAGAGCAAGCAAGCGGATCAAGAAGCATAGCGGGAGGTAATTTTGGCGATGTCATGGTGGTCGGCGGAGGGATCAGCGGCATTCAAGCCTCCCTTGACCTGGCGGAGATGGGCTTCAAGGTTTACCTGATTGATAAAGCTCCCGCCCTTGGCGGCCATATGGCCTTATTTGACAAGACCTTCCCTACCAATGATTGCTCCATGTGCATTGAGTCCCCTAAGTTTATTGAATGTGATAGGCACCCCAATATAGAGATCCTGACCTATACCGAGGTCGAGAGCGTGGAGGGAGAGGCTGGAAACTTCAAGGTAACTCTGATTAGGAAGCCCAGATATGTTAACGAGAACAAGTGCACTGGTTGCACTACCTGTAGAGAGTATTGTCCAGTCTTAGTGCCCGATCCATTTAATCGAAACCTGTCTTTCACTAAATGCACCCATATATATTTTTCTCAAGCAGTCCCACTTGTCAGTTATATAGACCCTGAAGCCTGCCTCTTCCTTAAAGATGGAAAATGCAACATTTGCGTAGGAGTCTGTGAGAATCAGGCCATAGATCTTAATCAGAAGCCTGAGAAGCTAGAGATAAAAGTAGGAGCTATCATCTTGGCTCCAGGGTATGAGATATTTGACCCTAAGGTGAGGGGAGACTATGGCTACGGAAAGATGGAGAACGTGGTGACTAGCCTTGAGTTTGAAAGGCTGCTGTGTTCCACCGGGCCATATGAAGGAGAGATAAGACGCCCTTCGGATGGAAAGCACCCGAAGAAGATAGCCTGGATTCAGTGTGTTGGTTCCAGAGATGCTACCCCGGGTGGCAACAGCTACTGCTCAGCCGTATGCTGTACCTATACCCAGAAGCAGGTGATCCTGGCAAAAGACCATGACGCGGATATTGAGGCCGTGGTATTCCATAACGATATTCGGTCCTGGGGTAAGGACTTCGAACGATTCTATCAGAGGGCAGCCAATCTTCCAGGCGTTCGATTTATAAGAAGCTATGTATCCATAGGACGAGAGATTCCGGAAAGCAAGAATGTAACCATAAGATATTCTACCCCTGATGGGGTAAAGGAAGAGGAATTCGAACTGGTGGTGTTATCCGTTGGATTGGCCCCTCTTCCTGATGCAAAGGAGCTGGCGGAAAAGTTCGGCATCGAGCTTACCCCTCACGGATTCTGCAGAACCAACCCCTTTGATCCTATTGAGACCACCCGCCCGGGAATCTTTGTAAGCGGAGCCTTCCAGGGCCCTAAGGATATCCCGGAGTCAGTTTTCGCCGGCAGCGGTGCTGTAGCCCATTGCAGCGAGCTCCTTTCTCACCGCCGAGGGAAGCTGGCCAGGAAAAGGACATATCCGCCGGAAAGGGACGTTTCAGGAGAGGAGCCAAGGGTGGGCGTCTTCGTATGTCACTGCGGGGCCAATATCGGGAGCGTCGTAAACGTCCCTGAAGTGGTTGAATATGCTCGGATGCTGCCCAATGTTGTTTACGCCCAGGAAGACCTTTTCTCCTGCTCCACTGATGCCGCCCAGCGGATAGCGGACGCAATCAAGGAAAACCAACTCAATCGTGTGGTCGTCGCTGCCTGCACCCCTAGGACACACGAGCCGCTATTTCGGGATACGCTTCGAGTAGCTGGAATCAATCAATATTATTTCGAGATGGCTAACATCAGGGAGCATTGCTCCTGGGTCCATTCTCGGGAGAAGGAAGAGGCAACTCGAAAGGCGAAGGATTTGGTGAGAATGGGAGCAGCACGAGCTTGCGCGCTAGAACCCCTGCAAGAACTCGAGCTGTCCGTAAACAAGGCTGCGCTGGTGGTCGGTGGAGGGGTGGCTGGGATGACGAGTGCCTTGAGCATAGCCGAGCAGGGATTTGAGGTTTACCTCGTGGAGAAAGAAAAGGAGCTGGGAGGGATGGCTCGAAGGCTTTATTACACCGTGGAAGGGCTGGATGTTCAAGCATATTTGCATGACCTTGTGCGTGAGGTTTACCAGCATCCTCTAATACGCGTCTATACTGATGCCACTATTACAGAGGCCACTGGCTATGTTGGCAATTTCGAAACCCGAGTGAGGCATGAGGGAGAGGTCAAGCTCATACGCCATGGGGTAATAATTATTGCTACTGGTGCTGAAGAATATAAACCCACCGAATATCTCTACGGAGAGGATGACAGGGTATTGACTCAGTTGGAGTTGGAGGAAAGGATCTCCAAGGCAGACGAAAAGGTGACTAAGGCGGGAAGCCTGGTGATGATCCAATGCGTAGGTTGCCGGAATGAAGAGAGAAATTATTGTAGCCGGGTATGTTGTAGCCAGGCTATAAAGAATGCCCTGAAGCTGAAGGAGATAAATCCCGAGATGGATATTTACATTCTGTTTCGGGATATGCGCACCTATGGGTTCACGGAGGATTATTACCGAGAAGCATCAGATAAAGGCGTGAAGTTCATCCGCTATGAAGCTGAGGATAAACCTCAGGTGGAAGCCGCTGAAGAAAATGGCAGGAGCGTATTAAGGGTCACCGTGACCGACCCTATCTTAGGCCAAAAGCTGGCCATAGATGCTGACATACTGGCTTTGTCCGTCGCCGTCATTCCTTCTGCGGGAAACGAGGAAATGGTCAAATTATTCAAGCTGACTCTGAACCCAGATGGTTTCTTCCTAGAAGCCCATGTAAAACTAAGGCCGGTTGATTTTGCTGTAGATGGCATTTTCCTGTGTGGGATGGCCCACTATCCCAAACATTTACCTGAAGCGATCAGTCAGGCTTATGGAGCTGCCGGCCGGGCCGTAACCATTCTCTCAAAGGATAAGGTCATAGCCTCCGGCTCTGTTGCTGAGGTGGATGAGAAGAAATGCATAGGGTGCGGGACATGTGCTTCAGCCTGCACCTATGGTGCTATAGAACTGCAGGATACACGACCAATCAAGAAGGCCAAGGTTAATCCGGTGCTCTGCAAAGGAGATGGTCTCTGTAACTCAGTGTGTCCCACAGGAGCCATTTCACTAAAGCACTTCACCAATGAGGAAATCGACCGTCAGATTGATGCAAGGTTTGAGGAAATGAAAACTGAGGTAGGAGTGGTATGAATGTCAGCGCTTAAATCAAAACCAAAGATCATAGGTTTTACCTGCAACTGGTGCTGCTATGCCGGGGCGGACCTTGCCGGAGTTTCTCGTTACCAATATCCTACTTATATCCGCATAATAAGGGTGATGTGCTCCGGCAGAATTGACCCTGAATTCATATTCCGAGCTTTTTTGAATGGGGCAGATGGGGTGTTTGTCGGCGGATGTTGGCTCGGTGAATGCCATTATGCTACCGAAGGAAACTACCATGCCATAAGCATGGTTTATCTCTGCAAAAGGATACTAGAGTACATAGGGATTAACCCTGAAAGATTGAGGCTCGAATGGGTAAATGCTTCCGAGGGCATTCGCTTTGCCGAAATTATGAGGGATTTTAGCCAGAAGGTGGAGGGCTTAGGATCGCTTGGCACCAGCGAAGGAATGGAGATAGATGAACTAAAAGTTAAACTTGAAGAAGTTAGAAAGCTTATTCCCTACATTAAGCTGATGAAAAAAGATAAGCTTTCGTTGCGGCTTAAGGACGAGGAATACAGGAAGCTTTATACCAGGGAAGAGATAGAGCAGCTATTTAGCGAGGTGGTCTCATACTATATTGATCCGGAAAAGTGTCAGGCATGCGGGATTTGTCGCCGGAATTGTCCGGTGGAGGCAATTTCAGGTGCCAAGAACCAGATCCATGTAATTGACCAAGAAAAATGCATAAAGTGCGGAACCTGTTTTAACTCTTGTCCTCCCCGCTTTAACGCGGTAAGAAGGATTGTGGCCGAGCCAGTTCCCCCTCCCATTCCCGAAGAGGAAAGAACCATAATGAGGGAAAAGTAAGAAGGGAGCAGTATGAACGAGAGTCCCATTAGAATTAGGCTCATGAAGGCTGGGGATTTTGACGCCGTGGTTGCCATTGACGAGAAAGTACTCCAGACCTCTAGACGGGAGTACTACGAAATGAGGTTTGAGAAGCTTTTTAAATCCAAAGATTATGTGCCGGTGTCATTTGTGGCAGAGAAGGAAGATGGAACGGCAGTGGGATTTGTAATGGGGGAACTATATATGGGAGAATATGGCATTCAAGAAGAAGCCACTCTGGATACTATAGGCGTTGATCCCGATTACCAGAATAAGGGCATCGGTAAGCGGCTGCTTGATGAATTTTTGGATCATTTAAGGGATCTTAACGTTAGAAAATTATACACCTTGGTCAACTGGAGTGATTCGGAACTGATACGTTTTTTCAGCGCAAACCAATTTAGTCCCTCTAAAACCATCAACCTGGAGCGAAGTCTCTGATGCCGGTGAGGTGGGGCAATCGAGACTGGAGGAACTCTTCTAGGAGGAAAAAGATGAACTATCAAGACATAACCTTACAGAAAGAGGATGAGCTAGCCAAGATCGTAATCAAGCGTCCCCCGGTTAACGTAATGAGCCTGAACACCATAATCGAGCTCAATCAGGGCCTGCGGGAACTGAGCGAGGACGAGCAGGTGAAGGTGATTCTCCTGCGGGGCAGTGGCGACCGGGCTTTTTCTGCCGGCGTTGAGGTCCGAGATCACCTGGGCGAGAAACTGCCGCAAATGCTGGAGGAGTTCGGTCAGCTCTTCAAAACCCTCAGGAAGGTAGCTCAGCCGGTCATCGCTGTGGTCAATGGCGTCGCTTTGGGGGGTGGCTGCGAGGTAGTGGCTGGTTGCGATATGGCCATCGCCTCGGAAAAAGCCCAGTTCGGGCAGCCGGAGATAAAGCTCGGGGTGAATCCTCCGCCAGCGAGCGTGCTCTTCCCAAGACTTCTAGGTATGAAAAGGGCCCTGGAACTTATCCTGAGCGGTGATTTAATAAACGCCAAGGAAGCGGAGAGAATAGGGCTGATCAACAAGGTCGTCCCTCATGAGGAGCTGGACAAGGCAGCCGAGGAGTTCGCCGGCAGGTTTTTGGAGAAAAGCCGATATATTCTAAAGCTGACCAAGCAAGCTGCGTACCAAGTGAGCGAGCTGAGCGATTTCGAACAGGCTCTTGACATGATAAACTATTTATCACGTAAAATCATGGAGTCCGAGGATGCCATTGAGGGGCTGACATCCTTCTTGGAAAGGCGTAAGCCAGTGTGGAAGAATAGGTAAAATACGGAGCTCTCATGAAAAGGAGCCAAGCTGATTTTTCATGGAGTGCTAGTTAAATGGAAGACCCGACCCTCCTGCGCCGAGCTAACAAAGGGACAGGGTATATCATCTGCCGTATGTCCCTGGACGATCTTTCCCAGGTAGCCGAGATTGAGAGAACCTCGTTTCCCTCCCCTTGGTCCTTCACCTTTTTTGAGCAGGAGCTTAGATATAATAAGTTGGCTCATTATTTCGTTGCCTGCCGCCAGGAGGATTCAGAGGCAAACCGTAAAATTCTAGGCTATGTGGGACTGCGTGTCCTGGCTGGCGAGGCCCACCTTACTACCATCGCTGTGAAGGAAGAGGAACGGGGCAAAGGGATAGGGGAGTGCCTTTTAATTTTTGCCATTGAGTTCTCCCAACAAAGAGGGGCCAGATCGTTAACCTTGGAAGTCCGGACTTCGAATCTGCCTGCCCAGTCGCTCTATCGCAAATATGGCTTCGTTGAAGCTGGAATTCGTCGTCGATACTACATCGAGAGCGGTGAAGATGCCCTGTTGATGGACTTGGAAGACCTCAGCTCTCCCTCCTTCCAGGCTCACTTGCAACAGCTGAAGCAGAGCCTGGCTGAAAAAGCAGCTCAGCGGCCCACAGCATAGACACACCCGTCACGGGAGCCAAAATAGACCAGCCCGCTGGATACGACGGGCGAGGAGTAGATAGGCCCAGCGGCCAGATAATGCCACAAAAGTTTCCCCTTGTCAGCTTGAAGTGCATAAAGCGAGCCATTCGAGCAGCCAGCATAGACCACGCCTTCAGAGACAGCCGGGGATGAATAGATACCCTCCCCGAGCCAGAACTTCCACCGCAACTTTCCAGAAGTTACCTCTAGGGCGTAGAGATAGCCATCCCTAGAACTAAAGTAGGTCATCCCTCCCCAGACCGCTGGTGGGGATTCCACCGGCCCACCGGCCTTGTACGACCACTTCAACCTTCCGGACCCAGCCTCTAAAGCATAGAGACGGCCATTCCAAGAGCCAAATAGCACTATCTCACCCATCCTCACGGCTGCGGAGCTAATCCTGCCCCCAGCATCAAATTTCCACCTGGTATTGCCAGTAAATGGGTCTAGGGCATAAAACCAGCCATCTTGAGATCCAAGGTAAAGCTTGTCCCCGAATATCCGGGGTGAAGCTCTTACCCAGCCACCGACCTTTAACCTCCACTGAAGTTTGCCGCTCCCCTTTTCCAGAGCATAGAGATACCCATCGTCTGATCCGACGTAAGTCAAATCACCGGCCACACAGGGAGAGGAACAAACCCAGCCATGGGTCTTAAACTTCCAAACCATCTTTCCATTAGCTGCTCTGAGGGCATAGATATATTGATCGCTTGATCCGAAGTACACCTTGCCCTCAGCAATGGTTGGCGATGACTCAATTGACCCTTCGACCTCACGGTGCCAGCTGGCCTCCCCGTTCCTTGCGCCCAGGGCGCATAGAGAACCATCCGTGGAGCCAAAGTAGAGCACCCCGGCATACAAAGCTGGAGAGCCTTTGATTGCCCCACCAGCGCAATACTTCCAGGCCGGCTTCCCAGGAGATGCTGGGGGCGAAGAAGGTTTAGCTTTACGAGAAGGAAGCGAGGTTGCAAGAAGCTGCGGAGCTGGTGGCTCAGCAACCAGGGCATAAAGCCACTGGTCGCAAGAGCCAAAGTAAACTAAGCCACCTCCCACTGCCGGTGAGGAATAAACGAAGTAATCACTTTTGAACCTCCACCTGAGCCTGCCACTCTCTTCCTCCAATGCATAAAGGTAGCCGTCCCAGGAACCAACATAGAGCGTGCCCCGATACACCAGCGGCGAGGAGCGAACACAATCCCCCGCCTTGAATCTCCACTCAGGTTTCCCATTCTCGGCCTCCAGAGCGTAGATGGAACCATCATCAGAGCCAAAGTAGACTCTGCTTCCAGAAAGAACTGGTGAGGAGCGAATTTTATCTCCTACCTTCTGCTTCCAGCACAATTCTCCACTCGGCCTTTTCAGGGCGTAGAACCAGCCGTCATCGGAACCAAAATAAACCCTCTCCCTAGTTACCGCCGGACAAGCATTGACCCCCGCACTTGCACGGTAGCGCCAAAAGATGTTGCCTTCGGTGTCCAAGGCGTAGAGATAGCCGTCTCTGGAGCCAAAGTAGAGCACGTCGTCAAACACGCAAGCCGAGGAGGAGATCTCACCCTTCGTTTCGTACCTCCACCTCAGCTCACCACTCTCAGCGTCTAGAGCGTACATCCAGCCATCATGTGAGCCAATATAAAGTCCGCCTCTCACCACTCTGGGCGAGGAAGTAATCTTACCGCTGGTCCCGTGCTTCCACCTTAAAGTGCCATTTGAAGCCTCTAAGGCGTAGACACAGCCATCCCAAGAGCCGAAATAGACCAGACCTCCATTTACTACAGGTGAGGAATCTATCCGCCCGCCGGACTTATACTTCCACTTTAAGCCACCGTCTTGAGCATCAAGGGCGTAAAGGTAGTGGTCCCAGGAGCCCACATATACCGTACCGCCAGACACAGCTGCGGAGGATTGAATAGAGTCTTCTGCTTTATACTTCCAGACTAGCGTGCCGGGGTCAGGAGGGGAAGGCCGAACAACTGGTTTTACCTCAACTTTGCCACAGGCAGCGATTGAGACAAAAAGAAACAAGAGTAGAATCAATAGCGCAGATTTGCCCATTTCTAAGCTTGGAATTTCTCAGGATTCCTAGGCAAGCCCAGGGAGCAACAGATAGAGCTCCCAGGCAGCTATGCCATGAGCGAGAGCTACCCCAAAAAGTGAGCCCGTCCTCCGTACCACCCAGGCAAAGAAAAGGCCCATCCCGAATCCAACAAGAAGGCCCAAACTTGAGAAGTGGCCCATATTTACCAGTCCAAAAGTGAGGCTGACATAAATCAATCCCGGCCAGCCCAGAGCATT
>CAZJSO010000048.1:0-9216 GCA_964548795.1 uncultured Dehalococcoidia bacterium
CATCACAGGCCTTCACTTCGCCCACCTTTTTCCGGAGCAAACCACCCAGGATCGGGAAGTATTTTTTGAGCTTCTGAACTTCTACCAGAGCCATCTCAATAAAGGTGGCAACCCACCCAATGTTTGGGACTTATCTCCTTAAGACGTGGTAGCTCCTGGGAGCAAACCGGCATGACTTGCGGGCAGCGGGGATGAAAGCGACAACCAGGAGGAGGATCTATTAGCCGAGGTACTACTCCTGGTATATACTTGAGCTCACTCCCTGCTTTGGGCACGGCCTCCAGTAAGGCTTTGGTGTAGGGATGACGGGGGTTATGAAAAAGCTCCCCCACATCAGCCACTTCACACACGCTGCCAGCGTACATTACACCCACCCGATCACAGATTTCAGCCACTATCGCTAGGTTGTGAGTTATATAAAGAATGGATGAGCCCAGTTCCTGCTTCAACCTGCGCAGGAGCCCAAGGATCTGGGCCTGGATGGTAACATCCAAGGAGGTAGTCGGCTCATCGGCGATAAGGAGCTTTGGGTGGCAAGCAATGGCCATGGCTATCACCGCTCTTTGTTTCATACCTCCACTTAATTCGTGAGGGTACCTATCCACTACACTCTCTGGGTCCGCTATCTCCAGCTCCTTCAAAAGCTCGATGCTGATCTTCCTGGCCTCCTTCCTTAGCCTGCGGGTGACTAAAGGAAGCTTGCTCAGCAGGCGACCTGAAAGAGTTCGACTTTGAATCAGCCGCTGAAGGATAGCCCTCTCGAGCTTTCTCTCCCAGGCCGAAAAGGGCAATAGCCCCTCAACCTCAGCTTCCTCCCGCTCCAGCCCAGCCAGGGCTCGGCGGCAAAGCTCCTCCCAACGATGAAGAAAGAGGACCTCACCAATCTGGTCACCTATGGTGTAAACTGGATCAAGGGCAGCGCCAGGCTCTTGGAAAATCATGGCTATTTCCCTGCCCCTTATCCTTTGCAACTCAGCCTCGCCTTGAGACAAAAGGTCTATCACTTGGCCGTCAGCCTGACGAAAGAGGATCTTGCCTTGCTCTATCTTTCCTGGCGGAGGTGGAAGAACAAGCACAGAGAGGGCACTCACGGTTTTGCCACAGCCGGTCTCCCCCACCAGACCAAACGTCTCTCCAGGAGCTATGGAGAGACTTACCCCTTCCAAGGCCCTTACCACTCCCTCATAGGTATAAAACCTTAGGACCAGATCCTGAATTTCCAAAAACTTCGTCATCGCCGCCTCTGCCTGGGGTCTAGAATATCCCTGAAAGCATCGCCCAGCAAATTCCAACCCAGGACAAAGAACAGGATAAAGAGTCCAGGAATGGTCACCGTGTACCAATAACGGAGAGGGTTCCCAGGAGGCCCTACAATCCAATTTCTGGAGAAAGCAGTTAGCTGCCCCCAGTCAGCATAGCCCTCCGGGGCTCCTAGACCTAAGAAACTGAGAGCTGAGACCACTAAGACGATGGCCCCGATATCCAGGGAAGCCATGATTAACGTCGGATAAATAGCATTGGGGAGGATATGTCTCCCTATTATTCTGCTATGGGAGCAACCTACTGCTCTTGCCGCCTCTACATACCCCTCTTCTCGCACTGCCAGGATGTCTCCCCGGATAAGACGAGCATAAGGCGGCCAGGAGACAACTATAAACGCACGGATTGCGCTGTCCAAACTAGGGCCAAAGGCAACGGCAAGAGCCGCAGCCAGAACGAGAAAAGGAAAGGAAAAGAATATATCGGTAATTCGCATTATGATTTCATCTATTATCCCGCCAAAATATCCGGCGATGCTCCCCAGAATGATGCCAATAATTAAGGCTGCTATTATTACCTGAATTCCAACCCTGAAAGCAGTGCGGGTACCCCAAATCACCCCGTAGAAGAGGTCATATTGACCCTGAGTGGTGCCAAGGATGTGCTCTGAACTGGGGAGCTGAGGAGTCGGTGAAAAACCATAGCGAGGGATCCAGTACGGGTCAGGACTATCCGGTGGGACCGGAGCTAAAACCGGAGCCAGCAAGGCAATCAGGCCGAAAACAAGGATCAAGATTATCCCGGCTATAGAGAGAGGATTGCTTCTTATTTGATGGAAAATAAAACGCAATTCGCCCATTTCTTAATTCGCTCAAGGTGAGATTAAATCCTAGCTCCTAATCTTACTCTGGGATCAATTCGAGCGTAAAGTAGGTCAACCACTAAATTGGTAAGCACAAAGAGTGCGCCATTAAATAAAGTAAAACCTAGAACTCCAGGAATATCAAGATGAACAGCCGATTGCCAAAACCACCACCCTATCCCCTTATAATCAAAAACGGTTTCGGTAATGACCACCCCATTCATCAAACCAGCAAATATGTAGCCAGCAATGGTAAGCACCGGGATTAAGGCATTCCTTTGAGCATGTTTGCTTATCACTGCTCTTTCACTTAACCCCTTGGCTCTGGCAGCTACAATATAACCCTTGCCGAGCGATTCCAGCATACTCGACCTCATTATCCTCATCACAAAGGCCATTTGAACCACGACGAGGGTAATTACTGGCAGTATCAGGTGCCTTAAAGCATCGAGCAGAACTCGGCCATTCAAATTCAACACGGCGTCAATGGTATTTATATGAGTGTAGTTCACAAACTGGGGGGAGTGAACATAAATGCTTACCTGATCGCTTAGCCTCTCTGGGGGCAAGAATCCTCTAAAATAGCCATAAAAGACCATCAACAATACCAAACCCAGCCAAAAGGTGGGAAGAGACCAACCAACGATGGCCAGTACCCGAGAGAAGTGGTCTAGAGGCTTATCTTTATGAGCCGCGGCTGCCCGGCCCAAAACTATCCCTATAAGAATGATGAGAGGGGCGGAGTAAAGGGCGAGCTCAATAGTGGCAGGCAAGAAGTGAAGGAAGGCGTCCTTCACCGGCATAGATACTGCTTTAGACCAGCCTAAATTGCCTCGTATTACCTGGTTTATCCATACCCAGTATTGAACATAAACAGGCTTGTCTAAGCCGTATTTGGCGATCAAAGGGCTGACATCGCTTATTTGTTTAGCACTGGTAGCGTATAAGCTTGCTCTCTCTACAGGGCTAAACAACTGGAGGATGCCGAAGACAAGAAAACTAACTCCCAGTAGGACAGGAATGAGCAGTAGGAGCCTTCTGATGATGTAAGCTCTTAACTCCAAGACCTTCTCCGAAGAAGAAGAGCCCCCTTGCGGGGGCTCTTCTTAAAAGCCTCTCAAGCTAATGCCTTAACAGCCCCTGTTAAACCTTCCAAGGCTGGAACTTCGCCTATCAGTAGCCCTTGCTCAAAGGATAGACATACTGCATGTTAGCGATTAGAGGGTTATAGTACCATCCCTTGACCCAATCTCGCTCATACCGCCTCATCAGTGGCTGATGGAGGGGCAAACTTATTACATCCTCATAGTAGATCTTCCGTAGCTTACTATAAATCTCAGCACGCTTAGTCGGATCCATTGTGCTTATCCCCTCCTCAATTAACTTATCCACCTCGGGATTACTATAGCCCTGGAATTTGGCAAAGGTTCCCTTACTATGCATGTAGGGGTAGATGAAGTTGTGAGGGTCGGGGTAGTCTGCCAGCCAACCGATCAAGAAGAGGGCGAGTTTATGGCCCACCAAATCCCTGAGGTAGGAGGCCCAGGGAACTGCCTGAACCCTTACCTTAAACTTGGGGTTGAGTCTTACCAGTTCCCACATGAGCATATCACAGGCAGTCTTCCTCTCCTCATTTCCAACGTTGTAAAGGATGGTGAGCTCCATTCCCTTTTCCCAAAGCTTCCCACCCCAGGCTTTCTTAAGGTACTCCTCCGCTTTCTTCTTATCGTAGCTATACTTTGGCTCCTTGGGGTCAAAGAAGGGAAGGCCTTGAATTATAGGTGAGCCAGGCTGGCGGGCTTCACCTAAAAGGGCTTCCTTTATGTACGTATCAAAATCAAGAAGATGAGCAAAACCTAACCTAACGTTTTCGTCGCTGAAGAAATCCGGAGGTATGCCCTTGCCATCCAGTTTGCCGCTACCTATGTAAGGGCTGTTAGAGTCAATCTTAAAGTTGAAGAATATGGCCGCATTCTGCAGCGTAGGCAAGTTCTTATAAACCCTGATTCCCTTAACTCCCTCAAGCTCCTTGATATGAGCTCGAGGAACATAGACCCAGTCAGCATCTCCGGCCTCCAGCATAAGCCTCCTAGTGGTCCACTCAGACACCACTTTAAAGATGACCCGCTTAAGCTTAGCCGGCCCCCTCCAATAATTGTCATTCCTCACCAGCACTAGCTCAACCCCTGGATCCCATCTTTCCAGCTTGAAAGGTCCGGTGCCATTCATCACTTTCTGCAGAGGGGGTACTTTGGGATTGTTAAACTTTTCCCAAGTAGCCGCCGTCCCATCCCAATCACCCTGAGCGATGGCCCATTTCTTGCAGACTATAGAACCCCAGGTCATGGCTAAAATTTGAAGGAAAGGAGGATAGGGCTTCTTGAGATGGAAGACTACCCAGTCACCTTCAACTTCCACCGCCTTATCTATATCTTCAAACTTGACAGCTATTTTGCCATCTGCTCCTCTGGTGGAGTCAACTCCAAGCAGAGGTTCCAGAAGCATCCACACTGGCCCTCCGTCCCGGTCTTGCACCATAGCTCGCTCAAAGGAATATTCGACATCTTCCGGGGTGAGAGGGGTTCCATCGTGGAACTTCACCCCCTTCCTTATCTTGAACCGGTATGCCTTCCCGTCGGGGGAGATCTTCCACTCGGTAGCCAGTCGTGGCTCAAACTCCGAGGTGCTTCCCCCTTTGTAGAACAGGAGGGGCTCATAGACGTTCATGATTTTTTCTGCGCTAGCGGTGTCATATGCCCAGGCCGGATCTAAGCTCTCGGTAGTACCAATGGAGGCAGCAATATAAGTATCGGGGTTCTTTACCGGCTTAGCAGTGGGCTTGGGGGTTGGGGTTGGCGCAGGTGTTGGCTTGGGAGGAGGGGTTGGGGTTGGCGTGGGGGATGGCGGGGGTGCTGGCGTAGGGCTAACCGCAGGTGCTGGGGTTGGCGTGGGGGTGGGTGCTGGCTTAGCTCAAGCAGCTAATAGGGGTAAAATTAATAAAACAGCCACTAACCCTACTATTACTCTTTTCTTCACCTTATTATCCTCCTTCAATCAATCAGATTTGCCTCAATGGTACCAACTTGAATCCTCTTTGTCAATCCTTTATAGTTTTAAAGGGCCTACTCTGCCCTCCCCTACGCAGACCACAAAAAACGACGAGGTTCGCCAGCCTCGAGATTCACTGCCTATCCCTTTTCTCGCTTCTCTTCCCGGCGCTGTACAAAATAGAAGGTGGTTATGGCACTGACCACTGCCCACCAAGCATCGGGAATATGCGTCCCCAGCACCAGAAAGGCGATGGTGGCACACCAGCTCGAAAGCGCTAAGAAAGGTCTCACCACCGCACGTAGTATCTCCATCTCATCCTCCTGCCCAAGAATCACCTCCTAAAAAGGTTTGAGATTGCATACGCCAGCCCAAGATACTTGATGATCATCCGTCGGGTTAAGATTAGATTAACCCGAGCCACGGGGTTTGTCAAACGCTTTAAATTTATGCCCCGTTAGGGTAAAATTGAATAAGGCTCTACCACAATGGAAGCGACCATTAGCAGAAGGGTAGCCAACATAAACGACCCACACCTCAGGTTGGAGGCCTATCTGGACCTAGTGGAATTGATCTCCCGAGCATATGGCGAAAGGGCTAACCCAAGAGCAAGTTATCTCACGGTTACGGCAGAGAAGGAAGGCATACCGGAGAAGGAATACCTGGGCAGCCAGCCAGCGGACAAACTAAGGGAATACCTGAAGCGGGCCAAGATAACTGAGATAGAGTACAGTATTCCCGGCAGCTTCACCGTGGGTAACCGACTGTGGTATATGCAGGGCGAAGGGGTGGTGATGTATGGCGAAGAGGTAAATCTGACCTGCTCCAACCTAGAACCGGAGGAGGTAAGAAAGTTACAAGAGCAGGTGAAGAGGGCAACCAAGGACTATGCCATACAATTCGCAGGCAAGCGAATCTGTGGAGAGGGTGAGGAATCTGGAAAGACAAACCTTCGGTGAAGTTGAGCCGAGGGTAAAGCCCCTAGCCGAGGCACTGTTCATCGCCCCATAAAGTACTTTGGTAGCTGTTAGAAGACATTTTGGTTTTGAAGAAGCCCTCTTACTAAAGCACTCTATTTTCATACACCGATTGAACAGACGGTTCAACCTCTGATGGAGAGATGAAAATAGCAGTGGTCTATAGCGAGAGGCTGAAGGGATACGACTTCGGCTGGGGCCACCCTTTCCGAGCTGACAGGTATGTCAACTTTATGAAGCTGTTCCGAGAGAAGGTGGGGGACAGTGAGATTTTTGAAGTGGTTGAACCGAGGGAGGCTACCGAGCAGGAACTCCTGCTAGTCCATAGTCAGGAGTATATTGATTTCATCCAAACAGCCTCAAGGAGACTCTGGGCCCCTTCCTATCGGTTCCTCAGCCCCGACACCCCACTTCAGCCAGGGATGGGGGAAGCGGCCCGACTGGTAGTCGGTGCCTCACTTCTTGCCGGGGAGCTCGTCTGGGAAGGGAAGTTTAACTGCGCTGTCGGCGTCGGGGGAGGACTACACCATGCCCGGAGTTCCTACGGAGCTGGTTTCTGTATTTATAACGACGTGGCCATCTGTATCAAGAACCTGCTTGGAAAATACAACCTAGAGCGCATACTGGTACTGGATACCGATGCCCACGCAGGCGATGGAACCGCTGAGATCTTCTACCAAGACCCCAGGATTCTATTCATTGACCTGCATCAAGACCCACGAACTCTCTATCCCGGCCGAGGATTTGCGCACGAGATGGGCACAGGTGAAGGGGAGGGGTTTACCGTAAACGTGCCTTTACCGCCAGGAGCCTCCTGCAAGGCCTACAGCTACGCATTGAAGGAGATCTTCACCCCCTTGGCGCTGGAATTTCGACCTCAACTCATCATTCGCAACGGGGGCTCCGACCCCCACTTCACAGATGAGCTCACCAACCTCGGCCTCACCGTCGAGGGGCTGCGGGACATAACACGCCTGGTGAAGCAAGTGGCAGACGAGGTGTGCGGGGGGAAGGTGGTTGACCTCATCGGCAGCGGCTACAATGCCAAGGTGCTGCCCTACGGCTGGCTGGCGCTAGTCCTAGGGCTCTCAGGACTGGAGCTTGAGCTCGGGGAACCTTTCTTTTTCTCGCTAAACGAGGATGCTGGCCTGGAGGAAACCAGGAGGACAGTGAAGGGATTAAAGAAGAGGCTGAGCGAGTTCTGGAAGTGCTTCTAGTCCGCTAGGTAAAAACCCGTTAAGATTCATCCTGAAAGCGTTTCTTCAGCCAATCCTCGATTTCAGCAGTTACATCTTCTTTCCCGGCAAGGCTCTCTAAAAGCCCATAGACCTCCCCAAAGGTAGTCACAACATCCTGTGGGGAACTGTGAGTAGTGAGGCAGGCCACAGTCAACTGGCTGGCCATTAGCATGATATAAATCCGCTGCATGTCCTTAGCCTGCTTCTTTACCTCCTCCCGCTGATGCCGGGCCAGGCAAGCCACCAGTTCAGCCTCATCAGCTACCGGTCGACCACATATTGGACAGTTCATTCGCCTCCTCTTCGATTTCTCGCAACTCTAAATTTTCTCCAAAATCCAGAGATTTTTGCAAGGTACTATACTGAGCTAAGCCAGCGAAGAAAGGTGCTTAATGCGCTTCAACATATTGGGGTGGGTGCTCAGAAGCTCCATGAGCTTCCCCGTAAATCCGAGCTTCACCTTCTTCGTTCGCAGGTCCAAGAGCTCATCCGGGTCAATCGTCCCGCTCATGTCCTTATCCACTTGGGAAAGCTCCTTTACCTCATCCCAGGCTCGAGAGGGATCGTTAATAAAGAAGGCCTTGGCCCCTTCTACTTGCTTGAGCTGCTGACCATAATAGCGAGAGGCACGGGCATTGCCATAGACCAGCTTATAGAGGGCGGTGGCAAGCTGATGGGGAGGATTACCCAGCTTAACGCTACCCAAGTCAGCATAATATTCTCGAATTCGGGAAGCATAAAGCACAAGTAAATTGGTGATGAAGTACAGCAAAAAAGCAAAGAGGCCAATCAAGGCCGCATATCCTCCACCTTCACGCCGGCCTCCCAGCATCCCACCCCACATCATACTCCAGGCAAGATACCAGAGAATCAGGGGAATCACGCTCAGCATGGTTATCACCAACATATCCCGGTGTTTGAGGTGGGAGATCTCATGTCCCAGGACAGCACGAAGCTCATCGCGACTCAAGAGCTGCATTATCGCCGTGGTAACGCAGACCCGGCCACCGCTCTGACTTCGTCCAAAGGCAAAAGCATTGGGAATAGGCACCTGAGAAATACCCACCTTTGGCTTGGGGATGCCCGCTGCGCGGGCCAGTTCTGCCACCATGCGGTGAAGCTCAGGCTCCTCTTTCTCACTGACCCACCTCACCCGCATCATCATCCCCACCAGGGAAGGCCCGAGGAGATACTGCAAGAAGGTGATGATAATAGCAATGATGGCATAGACGAGGAAATTCCCGGCACCCATCCAAGTAGCAATGCCGCTAACTATCCCATAGAGGATAGCGAACATAGCTATCACTACCAAATAGAGCCTAAATTTCAGCCACATCTTTTTTTCACCCCCTCAATAAATATTATAGAAGTCCTTGGGCCGATATTGAAGTGCCTCCGCCAGGTGGACTGGCCCGATGTTCACTTCGCCAGCTAAGTCAGCTATGGTACGAGCCAGCTTGAGCACGCGGTGGAAACCCCGGGCAGAAAGAGAAAGCTGCTTCATTGCTGCCCGAAGCAGACCTTGGCCTTCTGATTCCAAGCGACAGAACTCACGGATTTCCATCGGGGTCATATCAGCATTGCAGCTTAGCCTGGTTCCCTCAAACCGCTCTCGCTGAAGCCTACGAGCAACCTCTACCCTCGCTTGAATATCCTCTGAGCCTTCGCCAAATCTCTCATCACTTAGCTTATCATACTCCAGCCGTGGTACCTCGATGAAGATATCCATTCGGTCCAGCAGAGGCCCACTGATCCGCCGGCGGTAGCGATAGATAAGTCCTGGGGAACAGGTGCAGGGCTTAACCGGGTCACCCAAATAGCCACAGGGGCA
>CAZJSO010000049.1:0-9136 GCA_964548795.1 uncultured Dehalococcoidia bacterium
AACCTCCCGGTCGTTGGATCTATAAGACCGAATTTGGCAGAGATTCTTTCCTCATAATACTTGGAGTCCAAGGTTGGAGGCAATCCCAAATAAGCCTTGTGTGGTGCTTTTAGGTGCACACAATTCCAGAAAGGAAAGGCCGGCTCTAGCATCCAAGAGATATCCGGCTTAGGGCCAAGGAGTTGAACGATGCCCCGCCGTCTCCAGAATCCCTCCATCTTCCCCTCGATGAAACTGGAAATTGCCTGTTCCACAGCTTGACTGCTCCGCTCTTTCCAGAGTCGCTCTCCGCATTCTCGGATTAGATCACCTTCTAGATCAGGGCCTGCCTCTCGTAGAAAATCTTCGTAGAGCTCCTGGGGGGTCTTAGTCATTATATAATAAGGGAATTTTCTTCCTTTAGCTCTCTCCAACGAGTGTAATTCATCCTCGGCAAGCTGACTTCTTTCCTTGGCTGTTTCTTGGAGAGTTGCTCTCCATTTCTGAAGATCTTGCTTAAGAGTCTGAGCCTCCTTAAGGAGCAAGGGGTAGAGGTTAGTAGCTTCCCGCCAGGTCTCGAGGTGGAAACGCAGAAAGGCCATCCCATCGTGCCACTCAATCCATTCCCTGCGAAGCAGAGAGAGACGCTTTTGATCGTTTTTATACTCCCAAATGTATCGGCCTATCCCAAATAGAAAGGTGATTCCTAGGGTGATTTGTGCTATTATCCATCTCCAGCCAGGGACAAGATGCAAAGACCAGATGAACAACCCTCCGAAGGCTATTAGAGCAATAAACAACCAAGTGCGAAGATAGGCTGGCTTAGGGATCAGAAGATTCCCTCGAGAGCAGCGAAATTCATCGTAAAGCAAATCAATGATGTATTTAGTAGCGAGAACAGCAGTTAACATCAGCGAGGGCAACACCCACTTTAAAGGGAGCGCAGGGAATGGTTTCATCCCTATACCCTCTCCTAGGAATCCCAGGGGTAAAGCGAGAAGGCCACCTAGCCAGTTCAGCACAGCCCAGAAATTTCCGCCCAGCCATTGAATGGCAAAGACAAGGATAATCACCGACATGCCTACTAGAAATGTCCATCGCCATAGCAAGAGTCCCCAATTTGGCCTCTTAAAGGCATCTACAGTCCTCTTCTCAGCCTCATTGTAACTCCGAAAGACACGGAGAGGACGAAAGCCAATTGCCATCAGTTCATAAAACTGAAATTTAGGCCAAAAAAGAGAACCTAGAGCGGTCAAGATAACAAATAAAAGGGTCAGGAGGAAAAACCCGTATAATTCGGCAGGAAGGAAAGGAAAGAGCACAATCATCGTCAAAATCCCTGCTATAGTGGCTATTGCCCCAGCAGTTATAGGGGCTATATGAATTGGGAGAGATGTTCGAAAACCAAGGAAAGCGAAGATAACCAAGCTGGACAATAGGAGAGATAGACCTGAGATTGGATGTCTCACCATCCATTTCCAAAGGGGAGGTAAAGTGCCAGTTCCCAATACAAAGAATCCCAAAGAGATCGCTAAGCTAGCCCAAAAAGCAAGTAACCCCCCAGGATAAAGGATAGAGGGGAAAGGGGTTTTCGTTTCGACTCCTCCTGGAACACACCTCTTTCTTCTAATTCCTCTAAATATTCTAATTGTTCCTTAGCCTCCTGCCTTCTCTCTTTCAGAAGGAGTATCTGTTGATTCAAGAACGTTATCCCTTCCGCAAATGGATGATGGCCGCCAAAGAATCCCTCAAGCTGCTCGTTCAATCCTTGTTTGAATTGCTCCAGTATTTCCTTGCTTCTCCCCTGAAGGCTTCTACGGAAGGCTTTATGACGACGTTCTTCTTGGATATCGATCTTATTCCGTATTCTATTAATGATTCTATTGTCTAAATCTGGAAGCCTTCCTTCTGGATAAAGAGAGGCGTTCTCGTGCTGAAATTTGAATGGGGGTGCCAGATCCCCTCTAACCTCTGTGGAGTAGTCTGGGGATACTCCTTCTACTACTGGTTCTACTACTGGTTTCTCGACAAGATCCTTAACTATGCTTTCCTGCTCGATGGATGGCCCTTGCTCGATTTCTATCCACTTTTTAAGAAATTCGCCGCTCAAACGCAGGGTGAAGAAACGACTAAGATGCTCCTTAGGGACTACTCCCTGGGCTATCCCAAAGCTGCCTAAATGGGGCTTCTCTATATCGTCATGGTATGGCAATCTATCGCCGATAACCAGGCCTAACCATTCAACTGTTGCCGTCAGACGCTCTTCCTCGGTTCCTTTCTCCCCTTCCTCATTATTCCTTTCAATAAGAAAAGCCCCTCGACTAAGGATGGGCGTAGAGCCCTGAGAGGCTTTCCAGACGTCCTGTAAAACTGGATAAATATAAGGAGATTCCTCTAACACTAATAGGATGGCCTGAGGTAGAACAGGGTAATCACTTGCCTTTTGAACAAGGTGTAGCAAATCAAGGGTGAGGAGGCTCAAGGGGTCAGCTAGGTCGGTTATAAGATATAAAGCTATACCCTCTCCGGTCCTCTGGGGACCCCCCACCCACCTTTCCTGGGAGAAGAGGATCTCCGCTTTGCGAGACAATAAAGCTTGAAGGCGATCCTTGGCGTGCAAGAAACCTCTTAAGATCTCCTTTACAGGTTCTGAATCGGCTAAAGGACCGTACTGGTCTAGCTCATCAGAAGTCATCTCTGTTTTCCTGGGAGCAGGTGATAAGAAATAATCCTCGATAATCGGCTCAAGAGGGGCTCCCTCACCTTCTTTGGTTGATAAAGCACAATAGACCAAATAAGGTCGCCCCTCTTTGAACTTATCCTTGAGTCGACGTGCTACCTCCCTCCCTCTGCTCCCTATACCAAGGACAAAAGCAGGTCTCATATTCTGTCCTTTCGACACATAAGGCAAGTTTTATATTCGACTCATATGGTTTCTAACACCGTTCCTCAAGATTTGAGCAAGCCATTCATTGTCCTCCTCTACCTTGCCGAGTGTTTCGTTGAAGCCTTTCAGTTCCTCCAGCAACCTCTCCTTATCGCTGGTGGACTCATGCTCTCCGATTGCTTCCTTCACCTCAGCCATCAATTCTTCATCATGCACGAAAGCCCACAGCGCATCGAAGAGCCCTCGATCACTTAGCCCCTTCTCATCAAATTGGTAACGCTGACCCACCCTTTCTATAATCCTATAAGCAGGGGCTAAGGCAAAGGTTTTTCGCTGATCCTTTCCCTTTGTTATCCCCTCGGGGCTTAGGTTAAATGCAGGGAAGGTATGCAACGGACGAGTTGGTTTCTCCATCCTCTCCCTAAAAGAGCTAAGGTATTCTTCCCGCTGGTCAAAATCCCGCAGCTTTAGCCCATGCCCTGTTCTAAGGATGGTCAGCGCATACGGGTCTCCAGTGGAGACGAGGCAGGCCCTCTCTCTGCTGAGCACAGGGGCCTGAATGCCCCTTAAGAAGATGGAATCATCCTCGTCTTCCACACCGATAATCGTGATTTTGTCTGGGAAAGCCTCGTCAGGGGGGATCCCGCTTGTCCTTAACATGTAGAGAGCATAGCGGGAGATGTCTGAAAGGTACTCAGAAGGATCCTCTGGGCCGTATTTATCGATCCAATCCTCAAGAGATATATCCTTAATAGTAGGTCGGAAAGCCTCCCTACCCCAATCCAAAAGTTTTTCCCTGAATTTCTCCAAGGACTTGCCACGAAGTTGTGCAAAACCACCATCGACACTTCGGCGTAACCTATCCAAGGGGACTTCCTTGTTCTCCTCATAAATCTCCTTCAAATTCTTCTCTAGGACTTCCCTTTCCCTACCCAAGGGGCCTAGGAGGATAGGACGCTCCAGTATTTTATCCTTCCGCTCGATGACCTTCCTGGCATTTTTGGCATCTTCCTCAAAATTCACACCCTTAAAGGTATCAAGAGCATCGTCAATCTTCCCGATCTCAGCACTAACATCTCCTATGGCGCTGGTCACAAGCCTTTTTACTTCCTCCCACGTTAGACGATCCACCGTGGAAACTAGCCATCTTTGTACTGCGTCCAGGTATCCTTCTCGAGCTGACGTGGGATCCTTGCCCAGGAATCCCCCGGCCTTTTTGAAATCCGTTTCAGCTTTGCTGACCTCCCTCTCACTGCACTCCTCTTCATCTTCGGTTATGGAGAGATTGCTTTTGATTTCCTCCTCTAACTTTTCTAAACTCCCCTTCAGCTTTTCCAGAAACTCCCTACTATAGAGGGGCCCTTCACCGCTAATCAGGTCCTCAATGTTTAATTCGTCTAAGAGCCTCCGCTCCTCCTTGTATTTTTCACGCAGGAGATTCCGAGCCTCAGTTTCCCTGTCCGAACGCACTTCCTCTGCACTTCTCCTTACACCAGTGAAATGTGTTTCTTTCCCCTGACGGAGGAGATCCTCTAATCTCCCTTGACTCAGGCGACGATCTTCCGTAATTGGATCGAGCTTAGGCAAGAGACGTGCATGAAGTTCGTCAGCGCCCCAACGTATGCGGCTTAGGAAATTTCTTACTTGATCGCCTATAGCTTCCTCCCGCTCTTTAGCAAGAGGGCTAAGAATCTCCTCAACGATCTCCTCAGCTCCCTTAGCAGCACACCAATCGATCACCTCATCGGTTGGGAAAACCGTAGAGACAACGCCCAGGCTGCTGAAGATGGTGTTTTCCACATCTCCGATCCTAGAGTTGGCTTCATCCCCGATGCGAGAGGTGATCAACAAGCCAAGTGCCTTGGTCAAAACGCGACCCATGCGCTCCTTGCCAAGCAAAGTGCTCCCATCCTCAAGGTGTGTGTCAACAAGGTAGACCAAGTCATAAGGCCTACCGTCAATCCGGATCGGATGCGCCTCTACATCTGATCGACATTCGATAAAGTGGTACCTCCGCTCTTCGGCTCTTGTGGTCATGAAGTACTCCAATTCTCGAAGGGCTGCCCAAGCGTTGGCTCTGAGAGACCCTTGAGGGGCACGGTCATAGAAGGAGGGGGTGATGAAAATACCAGTCAGCCTGACAGGGCGCCCCTTTATTATGCGCTTAAGTACGAAGCCGGCATCTATTAACATACCGCTCCCAGTCCCGCCGCACAGGGAAGATATCACATAGATGTTAAGATTGGGGCCCCTTCTACCAATGCCGTGCACCTGAAGCAATTCATCGATATTTCTGCTAAATTGCTTGTACAGGTATAATTTGGAGTGGCTGCCCAAGTTCCAATGGAAGGCAAATCGTCCAGCCTGGCGCTGCGCATGCGCGCTTATCATGAGATTCGGATCCGCTAATAGAGAGAGATCAGGATCAAGCCAGGGCTGAAATTCCTGATATCGACCCCTTTTAATCTCGCTCACAACCTCTTCAAGCGGAACACCCCCCAGCACCAGAAACTCCGTTCCCTTCCGAAGTTTTACTTCCTCTTCATCGATTTTAATTATATACTCCTCCGGGTCTATATCCAGTTCTAAAAGACGGATGCGTTCTCTAGGAACATACCCATACAGCCTTTTCAGATAGCCCTTCAGGTGAGTGAGAACGATTTTTCCTGTGCCCCCCAGGCCAATGACCAGACTTGGACTTAATTCATGGACCTCCATACCCATTTCTAACCTCCCTTCGCTAGACATCATTAGAGTGGGAAGTACTTCAGAGTATGCTCCCCTATTTGAATCTTCCCCTTAAGAGGAAGATTTTTCCCTTTTGCAAGCCTCTCGCCATTAACCCTGATTTCCTGGATTGCCTCTATGTAGGTAATCACCTTTCCAATTCCCCAGTCCCAACGCCCGCTCCTTCTACAAAGTACACCGAAAAGCCATTCCGCCGGCCAAAGCAACCAGAACCAGCAAGGAAGCTGAGGGAAACACCCCTCTCTTCGTCCATAGATACAAGCATATTTGACCCCTCTCTCAAGGGGCAGTTCAATACCTTCCTCACCAAGGCCTAAGGGAACCTCCCCGGCCACTGCCACATTGTCGAGGTATACTCGCTCGCCTTCGTATGACAGGGTACCCCTGGGTAAGGCCTTCCTCCGCCTTTCCCTCCACTTTTGCGCTGGGAATTTCGCTATTCCTAAGTAGAGGAGTAAGGGGATCCCTCCTGCAAGGGTTAAATGAAGGAGCCTAGAAACAAGAGATGGTCCCACATCGAAGGTCCTTTCCTCATGATCTGAAAAAGGAACTCCGTAGGCGGTCTCGCCTTCAGCTTTGATTTCCACCCGATGCTTCCCAACCTCGTCCAATGGTGGCAACATTCCCCCAAATATGCCGTCCTCAGCCCGCTCATCTGGAGGTTTACCATCGTCATGAAGGGAAACAGTTTCCTCTTCCACGTTTGCTTCGACCTTCTGAACAGATGCCCCCTCTAGGCAAGAAATAGATACCCAAATAGGAATCTCTTCACCTCGAATAGCCCTTCCGATCCGGATATTGCTGATTTGAAAGCCGGTTATTGGGGGTTCTAAAATATATTCTTTCTCCTGATAAATTGGGTGTGGAGTGTCGGAGCCATAGCGGATCCCTCCTAGGGTTTCCCCCTTCAAGCTTATCAATAGCTTATATTGCCCAGGCTTCTCTAGGCGGAAGGAGCCTTCGAACGCCCCACCTAGGGCACGATGGAGTTCCCTCTCCCAGACCGTCTCCCCCGATTCGCTCTCTTGCATCCGGGCTAGAACTGATAAATTTTTTGTCTCCCAACGTGTTCTACAATCACCCGCAGCCTAACGGGTTTACCCACCTCGGCTTCCCTTGAAGGTTCAAACCCGATATTTCGAATAACTGGAAGGTCAGCCACTTTAATAGGCCAATGTTGTTCCTTAGGTGGTTGGAGGAGGCGAGTTCCACCTCTCTTTAAATGAAGCAGAGGGAGGAACTTAACAGTGTAGATCCCTGGCTGATCGAATTTATAGGACGATCTATATTCACCCTCCACCAGAGCCATCTTCCTCCGAAGAAAGGGCTCCCAAGCTCCCTCACGGTAAAGGTTAACCTGGACTTCCAACGCCTTAGTTGCTTCCAAGAGAACCCCATTTCGATCTATTAGCTGAGCAAGAAAAGTCACTTCTTCTCCCCTGGGCAAAGGTTCATCCCTATGAGGAGAGGATAAAACTATCCTGAAGGGAAGATAGTCTATAAAGACTTGAGTGGAGCCGTTCTCGCTCCCTCCATGTAGACGAATACTCCAGTTCCCGGTTAGCGGAGCAGGACCCTCGATAAACCATACCCTTACATAATCACTTCCCCTGGGTGCTAAAGTTTCACCTTTTGGGTTTATAACCACGGCAGCGATATCTCTGCGAGTTTGGCATACAGCAATGACCACACTGTCTATGTAATCTCGCTCATTCTCGTCCAGGAAGATCCCCAACTTGCGAAGCGCGAGTTCTTTAGTTTCTCCAGCCTTAATTGGTATTTCCTTATAGCCTGCGCCCATAGCCCCTACAGTGGCATGGATCAAGCGGATATAAGCACTAGGTAATTCTTCTGCCTCATCCACGCGAAGGGCTTGCCCTCCCGTCAGATCTGTTAACCGCTCCCATTCGGGGTAATTCCGCTTGGCCTTCTCACCCAGCAGGACAGCATATACCACGGCGCCCCGTTTAGCCAGATCAAGGATGGCGGATTCCACCTTTTCAACGTATTGCTCGGCTGGAATCCTCGCAGAGTTGTCTTCAAAGTCTCCATCAGTCAGGATGATTACAATAGGAGGACGCACCGGATTGGGATTAGGATGAGCCTCCAGTTCTTTTAGCGCATGCTCCAGGGCAAAATGGGGGTTGGTGTATCCTTGGTGGATATTGCCGATGGCCGGATTGTCCGGGTCCAGCATTCGAGTGAGTTCCGCTCGGTAGGCTTCTTCCAACCCCGACAAATCGGCCATTGTGACGGCCTCTCGAGCATAGCTGACGAGGGCCACCCGGTAGGTGACCGAGGGGTCGGCGGCTACAGCCAAGTAGTTCACCACCACTGCCCCGGCGACGAAGCGCCACCCCTCCGGGTCGTTGACCTCGGAGGGATAGATCTCCCGAAACATGCTACCAGAGTTATCCACGATGATGAGCACATCTTGCACACCCTGCTCCAGAGGCTGCCCGTAGGCCGGATGGGGGAAACCAATTGCGGATGTGAGGATAGCAATGATAACTAAGGCCGCTACAATAATTGTGGACGCCTTTTGCCCCTTATCAAAATCCTCACCGTTCATAGTTCTCTCCCCAACTTCCATCTCCATATTTTTTAAAAGCATTATACCCTCTAGTTTCTGCTAACTTTTGCTCTCCAATGGGCAGGCGATGTTGTTCAGAGCACAGCTCTGGTTAGGGAACATTGATAATGGAGGCCCTTTTTTGACTCGTTTCAGGCCGAAAGCCACCAGCTAAGCGGCTTTCCGGCGTCGGTGGGCCTCAATGCCCTTGGGCAAGTGGGCCGTGACCGACTGCTTTTTCCGAATTCGCCCCTCCAAGGGGTAATCTTCCGGAAAACCGGCCTGAGCCAACACCCGCCGCAGCCGTCCAGGGGTGCGCTTCGGCTGCCGATCCCAGAAGCCGGTGGGCAAGGGGGGCAGCACAGCGGCCAGGTAGGTCAGGATGTTAGCCGCCAGCAGGGCCAGTTCCGGCAATCGCTCACGGCTGGCCGGGGCAAAGACAAACTGCCGCTCCAGGCCCAGCAACTGCTTGGCCACCAAGGGGACCTTTTCGACAGGCCAGCGGTCCAGAAATAGCCGGAAGACGGTCTCCGGCCGGACCGTCAGGTTCGTCCCCAGCACCAAGGGGTAGCGATACAGCGGATCAAAGAAAGCCCAGATGGTGAAGGTCTCCTTCGCTGCTGCCACCTTCTGGGAGGTCATCACCAGGCTCTGCCATCCATGAACCCGAATGGTGCGCCCTTGGAACGAGAATTCCGTTTTGACATCCGGTGGGGTGGCCGGTAAAGTGCGGCCCTTGTAGGTGTGGGCGACCTTTCGGCTTGCGGGGTGGCAACTGATTGCGCCGGGCAGTGCAATTGAGGGCCATCCGCACCACGCATCGCTGCACACCAGCCGCTTGCATGTCGGCGATGGAGGCCCCGGCATCGTGCACCAGGACTTCATGCTCGCCCAAGTCACGGGCAACCACTTCCAGGACCTGGCGCTTGAGCTGGCTTTCGCTCATCTCG
>CAZJSO010000050.1:0-9058 GCA_964548795.1 uncultured Dehalococcoidia bacterium
CCTCGCATGACTTTAGGGTGAACAGACTCTTGGCGAAGAGAAACTAGGGGTGGGGGGTGGTTTATGTGTCTTTGTTCAGAAAAACGTCAGAATTTCGATTTTGGTGCAAACTGTGGTGATTCTCCAGGTCAGCGTAGCAACCCTAAGCCTTGTATAGAGAGGTATTGACCTGAAAGGCTTTGAGGGGGAGAATTTACCTTGGAAGCATGCAGCGCATAGCTCGGAGAGTAGCCGTTTTTCTTGAGCAGCACCCCCTCCTTATCCTTTTGCTCATCCTGGCCTTCATCGGAGCCTCTGTACCGGGAGTTTTCCGGCTCACTACCAAAGCTGGCTTCGATACGCTTCTTTCTCCTCGTTCCCAGACCTATCAGGACTACCTCAAGTATAAGCGGGAGTTTGGAGGGGAACCAATCGTCATCCTACTGCAGGGTAAAGTAGAGGATATCCTCTCGCCGGGCAATCTTCAAGTGATGAGCGAGCTAGAGGAGAAAGTGGCTCAGGATGACCGCTTTAGGGGCATGGTCAGCCCCCTAAATTTTATACGACCAGCCCTGAATAAACTTACCCCAGGAGCCGGCCTCCCTGCTCTAAGAGACCCCCATGTGTTGAAGAGCCTGCTTTATAGTTCCGATGGCTCCCTGAATCCAGCTCTCTCTTCGGTGATCCCCGATCCCGAGCACGTCCTGATCAGCCTCACCCCAGCAGGCGGATCATCCGAAGAGGAGGAACTCGAGGCCACTCGAGAGGTGGAGGAGTTCCTCTCGCGGCATCCCATTAGAGGAGCCAGCTTGTTGGTGTCCAGCGATGCTGAGCTGATGCAGGCCATAAGTAAGGGAATAAGCCGGAGCATGTCACTCCTCTTGGGACTTGCGATCGGGGTGATGTTACTCATTCTCCTCCTGCTCTTTCGGGTGAGGTGGCGTTTTCTGTCCCTTCTCATGGTATTGATAGCTACGCTCTGGACTTTTGGACTCATGGGCTATTTCTCCATCCCCCTATCCATGGCCACCATGGCAGTTCTGCCTATCCTCATTGGCCTGGGAATTGACTATTCCCTCCAATTTCATAACCGTTACCAGGAGGAGCTGAGAGAGCAGGATTCGGTATCAGCAGCCCTAATTCATTCCATGGCCAGTACCTCCCCGGCGGTGGGGATGGCTCTCTTGGCTACGGCCATTGGCTTTCTCAGCCTTCTACTATCTCGTGTGCCGATGGTGAGGGACTTCGGAAGGGTTCTGGCTCTGGGAATCTTTCTCTCTTACCTAGTGGCCCTGTTCCTCTTGAACGCTGTGCTCTATCGACGGGATAGGGCCCTGTCGCTGGAGAGGCTGCGGCAAAAGGCCAGGAAGGCCAGTTACCGGGTGGAGCGCATCCTGGGGTTCATCGCCCGAGGAGTCATCGGACATCCCGTTCCTATATTCACCTTGGCCATAGCCCTGGCGGCGGCTGGATTGTTCTTGGATCACTTGCTGCCAGTGGTGACTGACTGGGAGAGGCTGATGCCCCAGGATGTGCCGGCCCTCCAGGAGGCACGGCAGATAAGCAGCGTGGTGGGTCATACCGGTGAGTTACGGTTTATGGTCGAGGGGGAGGATGTTCTGCGACTGCAGGTGCTTCACTGGATGCGGAGTTATGGCGAAGCGGAGACGAAGCTTCACCCGGAGCTTGTAGGGGTATCCAGTCCGGCCGAACTGGTTGCTCAGGCCGCCGGAGGAGTCATGCCTGAGAACGAGGCCTTGATCCGCCACATCCTGATGGCCACTCCCGCTCCCCTACGTCAGCGGCTGATAAATGAGGCCAGAACAACGGCCATAATATCCTTCCCGGTAAGGCATCTGCCCCTGGAGGAGGTTCACGACCTCTTGGGGGAAATGGAAAGTGAGGCGAAGCCGCCCCCGGGCATTCGAGTTTCCCCGGTTGGCACCTTTGTTCTGGGGATCAGGACAATGGATGCGGTGGTTAGCACCCGCATTCCAATGTTGGTGGCCGGGATCCTTGGCGTATTCTTTGTGCTCCTGATTGTCTATCGGCGCTTCTATCGAGCTTTCTTCGCCGTTATTCCCTCTGTCCTTGTTATTGGCTGGTCCTCGGCCATTATGTTCTTCTCCGGAATACCCTTAAATCCACTGACGGCTATCTTGGGGGCCATCATCATTGGGATAGGCACAGAGTTCAATGTGCTTTTGTTGGAAAGATATCACGAGGAAAGGAGCAGGGGACTCCTGCCCCGTGAGGCCATGTTGACTGCTTCTTCAAGGTTAGGGCGAGCGATAGTGACCTCGGGGGTCACTACGCTGGGAGGTTTTGCTACACTCATGGCCTCCAATTTCGTCATGATTCGTGACTTTGGGAAGGTGACGGTGATAGACGTTTTCCTCTGCTTGGCAAGTGCGATAGTAGTACTTCCTTCACTGATGGTCTGGTTTGACGAGCGCCGCTCTCGTGCAGCCCCGAGAGGCATAGAGGGGCGCTAGGCCGGATGTGGTCGTGAGTCAGGTGAAACACATTTGGCGGTCAGCTTGACATCCATTGGGTGGTGTTGTAGCATGGAGGCAGCCTTCCTCCCCGGAGGCTGATTTAGCAGTGCCCGAGATGCGTTGGTATTTAAGCTTATGGCTGGCTCGCTTCTCCTGGTTGAAGAGACCTTCTAGCAGAAGGGATTTAATTGCTTTTGTGAGGGGTGTGATAAATGAATTCTTGAGCGACAACTGTCCTCACCTGGCAGCTTCGATTTCCTACTACTTGTTGCTTTCTTTCTTCCCCTTGATCCTGGCTTTGGTCTCGGTGGTAGGCTTTGTTCTCCGCTCCTCCACCCTTCAGAATCGTCTCATCGAGTATATTAGCAGCTTTCTTCCAGTGTCGGGGAACTTCATTGCCCAGACCATTCAAGGGGTGTCGAGTGCCTGGCAGGCGACGGGGATAATAAGCGTTGTGGGACTTCTGTGGGCTGGCTCGGCTGTCTTTAGCGCCATCCGCAAATCGGTGAATACTGCCTGGGGAATAAGGCAGCCTCGCCCCTTCTTCATTGAGAGGTTAACGGAACTCCTCATGATGATCGGGATGGGATTCCTTCTCTTCCTCTCCTTTTCTCTAACCACTGCTCTGAGCGTAGTTCGCCAGTTGAGTCTGCCCGTACTAGGGATTCATTTCTTCGATGGTGACCTCTTGTGGCAGGCAGCGCTGGCCTTGCTGACTACCTCCCTGGCTTTCGTAACCTTCCTTTTCCTCTATCGCTTCATCCCCAATGCCCGGGTGCGTTGGAGAGACATCTGGCCGGGTGCTCTGGCGGCGGCGATACTTTTTGAAATAGCCAAGCAGGCTTTCGTCTGGTATACTACCACTTTTGCCCACTACAATCTAATTTATGGTCCGATTGGAGCCATAATTGCCCTGCTGGTCTGGGTTTACATTTCAGCTCTAATTCTGCTCTTCTGCGCTAAGCTTACGTCGGTCTACTCCCGGCAAAGGTTTTGGGCAGCGGAGGCTGAGAAGGGGGAAAAGGGTCAGGCCCAGCAACCAACCCCAGTGCTTCTGCAGTTCGAGCCTTCGAAGGAGAAGGCTGGAGCCTCAAGACCATCTTGGCCAAGCCTGCTGAAGAAATGGCGCGGTTTTTCAGGCCCATGAGGAAGCTCGGACGCTGGGCCATCATCTGGCTCTTATTGATTTTCCTGCTGCTCGCTGGGTGCACCCCCGCCTATCGGGGTAGTGTTAACCCCAGCCCGGTAGTTTCCCCGGCCCCCAAAAACCCAGTTCAATCCGAGCTATCCTCTTCCATCTCCTTGGGCGAGCTGTCAGATCAGATCGCCGCTGTGGTGGGCCGGGTTATGCCCGCCGTAGCCTACATCTCAGCCAAGGTAGTCGAGCAGAGTTTTTTCTTCGGCCCAGTGGTGACGACGAAGAGCGGCTCGGGGGTAATCCTTGATCCTGCGGGGTATATCCTCACCAATAATCACGTGGTGGAAGGAGCTAAGAAGATAGAGGTTTCCCTGTCCGGAAGCAGCGAAACGTTCCCGGCCAAGCTTGTAGGCACTGATAAGCTTAGTGACCTGGCAGTGATCAAGATCAAAGGCCAGAACCTCCCCACGGTTGGCTTTGGAGATGCTTCCAAGCTGCGACCGGGCAATTTGGTGATCGCCATTGGCAATGCCCTGGGACTTCAGGGTGGCCCGACCGTCACCTTGGGCGTGGTGAGCAATCTAGGGCGCTCCTTTCGGGTAGGAGAAAGCACCTACTATGACGTGATCCAGAGCGATGCGGCGATTAATCCCGGTAACAGTGGCGGACCGCTGGTTAACTTGAGAGGAGAGGTGGTGGGAATAAACAGCGTGATAGTGAGCGGGGCACAAAACATCGGCTTTGCCATCAGCGCCAATACCGCCCAGCCGGTCTTCGAGGCCCTGGTCAAGCCACCACATAGGGTGATAAGGGCTTGGCTTGGGGTTGTCTTGGAGACCGTTACCCCCAAGTTAGCCTCGGAGAGAGGGCTGAGCCACTCGAGGGGGGTGCTGGTGGTGCAGGTGGAGAAAGATAGCCCAGCAGGGTGGGCTGGGCTTAAGACGGGTGATATTATCACTCGCTTTCAGGGCGAGGAGCTAACTGAGGCCACTCAGCTCATAAAGGCTATCTGGAAATGCAAAGTTGGGGAGAGAGTGAGGATCACCTTCTGGAGGGGCCAGGAGGAGAAGGAGGTGTGGGTGGTGCTGGCAGAGAGGCCGAAGGAAATGTAAACTCAGCCCAAAAGGTAAATCCGGAATGTAGATTCAGGGGTGTTGTGAACCGGGTGCACTGCAGACGTTCCAAATTGGGGGGGAAACCCCCATCCCTGAATTCGAATGAACAAATGACTGCCTCAGAGTCGTCCTTGAGGCTCTCACGAAGTTCGATTTGGACAACGGTGCTTGGAATTTGAGCACCATGGTGAGTCGCGATCTTCGAGTGCGGGCATAAAAAGCGGGGAAGAATGCGGTTTTCAAAGCTTTTCGGAAGGACTGTGCGTGAAGCACCGATGGAGGCAGAGACTCTAAGTCATAGGCTACTCCTCAAGGCCGGAATGATACAGCAAGTAGCGGCGGGGATCTACTCCTACCTGCCGCTGGGATGGAGGGCCCTTCGAAAAATAGAGCAGGTAATTCGAGAGGAAATGGATGCAGCCGGAGGGCAGGAGCTTATGTTGCCAGCCCTTCAGCCATTTGAGCTTTGGGAAGAGAGTGGTCGCTACCGTTCCTTCGGCAAGTCTCTCTTCACCCTCACCGACCGCCGTCAGCGTAAGCTTTGCCTCGGTCCAACCCATGAGGAAGTGGCGACCTTGTTGGCTCGCCGCTGGGTCAAGAGTTACCGTGATCTGCCCCTGCTGATCTATCAGATACAGACCAAGTTCCGGGATGAACCGAGGCCCCGCGGAGGACTGCTCCGTGTCCGTGAATTCACCATGAAAGACCTCTATAGCTTCGATGCCGATGAGGAGGGGCTGGAACGAAGCTACCAACTCATGATGCGAGCCTACGGAAATATTTATCAGCGCTGTGGCCTTAAAACCGTGGTGGTGGAGGCCGATAGCGGTGCTATCGGGGGCAAGGACTCCCATGAGTTTATGGCCCCCTCTGAGAGGGGAGAGGATGAGATCATCTATTGTCTGAACTGTGGCTACTCCGCAAATGCGGAGCGGGCCACCTCCTCTAAGTCAGCGCTGGAGAAAGAGGAACCCTTGCCTCTGGAAGAGCTAACTACGCCGGGCATTAAGACAATAGAGCAGCTTTCGCAGTATCTTGGTGTGCCTCGAGGGAAGATCCTTAAGGCCGTGTTCTACTCTGCCGATGGGGAGATTGTTTTCGTGCTTATCCGAGGAGATTTAGAGGTCAATGAGGTGAAACTTAAGAATGCCTTGGGGTGTTTTGATCTCAGGCTGGCCAGCAGCGAAGAGGTGGAAGAGGCTGGTTTAGTGGCTGGCTCAGCTTCCCCGATAGGACTCTCAGGAATAAAGATTATAGCTGATGACTCCATTCTCCTGGGAAGTAACTTCGTCGTCGGGGGGAACAAGCCAGATACCCACCTCAGGAATGCCAACTACCCTCGTGATTTCAAGGTTGACCTCATGGCTGATATTGCCCTGGCCCAGGCGGGCCATCGCTGCTCTCGATGCGGCGGTGAACTTCTCTCCGCTAGGGGCATTGAGGTAGGGCACCTGTTCAAACTGGGCACTACATTTAGTGAGAAGTTCGGAGCTTTCTACCTGGATGGGGAAGGTCATCAGCAGCCGGTGGTCATGGGCTGTTACGGAATCGGTTTGGGGAGATTGCTGGCAGCTGTGGTGGAGCAGAACCACGATGAGAAGGGCATTATCTGGCCTCCCTCCATCGCTCCTTATCAGGTGTATCTCTGCCCCTTGAGTCTGAAGGAATCTGGAGTAGCTCAGGAGGCGGAAAAGCTTTATCAAAAGCTCACGGGCGAAGGGGTGGAGGTGCTCTACGATGACCGGGATGAGTCTGCCGGGGTCAAATTTAGCGATGCCGACCTCTTGGGCTTACCCCTGAGGTTGGTCCTCAGCCCTCGAACGCTCAAGCAAGGTAGCGCCGAAATAAAGCTCCGCCGGGAGGATAAAACCGGCTTAGTACCCCTCCAGGAGATCCACAAAAGCCTCAGAGAACTCCTGCTGACCTCTAGTTAAGGCCTCTCAAACAGCAGGCTCTCTACCGACGAAGCTCAGTTTGTTGACGGGCGCTGTTTGAAAACTGAGCTAGCCTTTCCCGTGCATCTCCGTTATGGAGATGAAAAACCCTTAGAGGAGGCATCGCATGAAGAAGCTGCTGGTGGGGATAGGAGCCCTCGTAGCTCTGGCGACGATGGTCTTCACTCCTGTGGTGGCAACACAGGCCCAAGAGGCCCTGGAAGCCCAATCCAGATAAGCCCCCCGGCCCTTCTAACCGTCAACGCCGCCAGACCTCAAGCTGGCGGCCGAATTGTGCTGTTCTTGCAATTGAGCCTGGTTTTTGCTATTATGGCGGTGCAACTAGTTGCAGTCAGATGACTCATCACGCAAACGTAACTTGGAGATCTTCTTGGAGGCAGTAGCACGTGAGTTGTTATCAGGCTCTTAGGGAAAAAGGATACCGCCTCACGCCGCAGCGCGTGGCTATACTGGATGTGCTGCATGGCTCTGAGAGCCACCTCACTGCAGATGACATCTACGGCCGCGTACGGGACAGGTATCCCAGGATCAACCGCTCCACTGTTTACCGCACACTGGAGCTGATGAAGAGGCTAGGCCAGGTTGATGAGACCGACTTCGGCAGCGATAGGCTTTATTATCATCATGCTGAAAAGGGGCACCATCATCATCTCATTTGCCAAAGATGTGGCCGAGTGTTCGATGTGGAGGAAGAAATTGTGGAGCCCCTTAGGGAAATTCTCATCCGTAAATACAATTTCATGCCGGACATAAGGCACCTGGCCATTTTCGGACACTGCTTGAGCTGCAAATGAGCCTTTCATGAGCTGCTGTGGCCAGTTCCATTAAATCTGGTTTAAGAGCCTGAGGGAAGTTTCTGGGTATTTTACTCTAGTCCTGTGGGTGCAGGAGGTTTATGGCTGAGGCAGGAAGGGAAAGGTTCAGGATACTGCTCAATTACTGGATCAGACATAACCGGGAGCACATGGAGGACTTCAGGTTATGGGCGGAGAGAGCAAGGCAACTGGGTGAGAGCGAGCTCTCTGAAGAGATGCTGGAGGCGGGCAAGCGAATGGAGGAAGTTAACCTGCCCTTGATTAAGGCCCTGGAGGAGTTGGACCGGGAGGGAAAGGCCAGAAGGACCCGGCGCAAAGGAGGAAGGAAGCCCAAGGCCTGGAAACTGGCGGGCAAAGTGGAGTGAAGGAGGTCAGATGCATGAATGGGCGCTGGCGGAGGGGGTGGTTTCCACCGCCCTAAAGGAGGCGGAGAAGGGCCAACTTAAAAAAATCGCCCGGATCAAAGTTAAGATAGGGGAACTTCAGCAGATAGACAGTGAATTGTTCAGATCCCTTCTGGAGGACGTTCTCCGGGTCGAGGACGCTAGGGTAAAGGAGGCAAAGCTGGAGTATGAGACGGAGGAGGCGATCCTAAAATGCCGGGTCTGCGGGCACGAATGGCCCTTCAGCGATTCAAAGAAGGAGCTGAGCGAGGAAGACGCCGAGCTAATCCACTTCATCCCGGAGATGGCCAAGGTTTATCTCAGATGCCCCCAGTGTAAAAGCCCGGACTTTGAGGTGGTGAAGGGGCGGGGGGTCTGGGTGGAATCAATTGAAGGCGAGTAGGATGGATCCCAGGTTAGCCATAATTGAGCGAAGGCTGGAGGACGTGAAGCGGATCATCGCTGTTTCGGGGGGCAAGGGTGGGGTGGGGAAAAGCTTGACCGCCTCCACCATGGCTCTGATCTTTTCTCAGCAGGGCTATAAGACCGGGTTGCTGGACCTCGACTTCTGTGGCCCTTCAACCCATACCATACTGGGAGCGAAGGGAGTCCTGCCCCGGGAGGAGAAGGGGGTCATCCCTCCGGAGATCGACGGACTGGAATTTATGTCCATAGTACACTATGCTGGAGATAACCCCTCGCCAATAAGGGGCATTGACATCTCCAACGCCCTCATAGAACTCCTGGCCATCACGCGCTGGGGGGAGCTTGACTTTCTGGTGGTTGATATGCCCCCCGGGATCGGCGATACGACCCTGGATGCGATTAGACTCTTGAAGCGGGCCGAGTTCCTCCTCATAACTACCCAGTCCAAGGTGTCTTTAGAGGTTGTAAGGAAGCTTTTGAGGATGCTAAAAGAACTGAGAGTCCCCTTCCTTGGCGTTATTACAAATATGAGGTTCAGCGGCTCCTCTCCGGTGGCGGAGGAGATGAAAACCCTCGATATTCCCTTACTGGGTGAAATACGTTTTGACCCCCACCTGGAGGACTCGATAGGCAAAGCGGACAGGCTGTTGAATACTCAGTTCGCCGAGGAGCTAAGGAGGGTGCTTCTGGGCCGGGAATGGTTCAAGCTCTAAAAGGGCCAAAATCGCTTTCAGGCAGAGTTTGTTTGA
>CAZJSO010000051.1:0-8995 GCA_964548795.1 uncultured Dehalococcoidia bacterium
TTGGAGTAGAAGAGGCGGATGTCGTCAATCCCGTATTTGAGCATGGGGATGCGTTCCACACCCATTCCGAAGGCAAAGCCGGTGTACACCTCGGGGTCGTAGCCTACACGCTCCAATACTTTAGGGTGGACCATCCCCGCCCCGAGAATTTCCACCCAGCCCTTCCCACCACAGACCCGGCACCCCTTCCCGCCGCACCGAAGACATTGAATGGCCATCTCTACCCCAGGTTCAACAAAGGGGAAGTAGTCGCAGCGGAAGCGGACCTTTCTCTGCGGCCCAAAGAGCCGGCGAGCAAATTCATAGAGCGTCCCTTTAAGATGAGCCAGACTAATGCCCTTATCCACAGCCAGTCCTTCAACTTGGTAAAACATTGATTCGTGGGTAGGATCGGTGGCCTCATAACGGTAGACCCTGCCGGGCATGATGGCCCTTATCGGTGGGCGCCTCTTCTCCATCAGGCGGATTTGCATGGGTGAAGTGTGAGTACGGAGCAACATCCCTCTATCCTTATCTATCCATAAGGTAGCCCACATATCCCTGGCTGGGTGTTCTGGAGGGATGTTCAACGCCTCGAAGTTGTAATAATCCCACTCCACCTCAGGCCCCTCTACTATTTCGAAGCCCATGCTGGAGAAGATCTGGCCTATTCGGCGGAGGGTTTGGGTGGTGGGGTGGAGTCGACCCAGCTCCACTGGATAGCCGGGCAGGGTAACATCGAGGCGGGACTTCTGAAGGTACTCCGCAAGCTCAGCCTCCTTCAGTTCCTTTTCCTTCTCGGCCAATTTCCTTTCCAAAAGCTGCTTTAGCTTATTGGCTGCCGAGCCTATCTCGCGACGCTGCTCTAGCGGCAGTTCCTTGAGCGATCTCAGAATCTGGGTTAGCTGTCCCTTTCGCCCGAGATAGCTTACCCGCCATTGCTCAAGCGCCTTGAGGCTACCAGCCTCCCTCAACTCTGAGATAGCTAGAGATTTAAGTTCCTCTAATTTTGACCGCATGTATCCTGCTTGGCCAGTTCTACCAGTTCGGCGAAAGCTGCCGGGTCACTTATGGCAAGTTCAGCCAGCATCTTTCGATTGATTTCTATCCCCGCTTGGCTGAGCCGTCCTACAAATTGGCTGTAGGAAAGGCCGCTCTCCCTAGCGGCAGCATTGATTCGGCTTATCCAGAGTTGGCGGAATTCTCTCTTGCGCTCTCGGCGATGACGATAAGCATAACTCAGTGCCTTGAGCATAGACTCGTGAGCTCGACGATAAAGCCGATGCTTTGTCCCCCAATGTCCCTTGGTCAGCTTCAGAACCTTTTTATGACGTCGCCTGCTGTATGGACCACCCTTAACTCTGGGCATTTCCTCCTCCAGTTCATGTCGGAAAGACCTTCTTTATTCGGGCAGCATCCGAAGGGTGAAGAGAGACTGTATCCGCATAAGCTCTTTTAACCCGCTTCGGTCGCTTGCGCCGTAGGTGGCTGCGGCCAATCCTCATCCGGAGAAGCTTGCCGCCGCCACTTTTCTGGAGACGCTTGTAAAGTGATTTGTTCGTTTTCAGCTTGGGCATCACTCTCCCTTTGATTTCTTGGCGGGCGAGAGAAGTAAGCTAAGATTGCGTCCCTCCATGGTGGGCGGTTTCTCCACCTTGACCTCATCCAGGGACCCGAGCACCTTCTGAAGCAAATTGTGTCCCAGGTGGGGATGAATGATCTCTCTACCTCGGAAGGTGATCATAACCTTCACCTTGTCACCTCTCTCGAGCAGCCTTTTGATGTGCCTGATCTTAAATTCCATGTCATGCGGGTCAATCCGGGGGCGCATCCTTACTTCACTTAACTCCCCCGCCTTCTGATGTTTGCGGGCCTGTTTCTCTTTCTTGGCTTGTTCGTATTTAAATTTGCTGTAATTGAGCAGCCGGCATACCGGAGGGCTAGCCTTGGGCGCCACCTCAACCAGATCAAAACCCCTCTCCCGGGCAAGCTGTAGAGCCTGCCTTGATGGCATAATCCCAAGCTGCTCCCCAGCCTCCCCGATCAACCGCACCTCTCTAGCCCTTATCTGCTCGTTAACTCGATACTCCTTGACTATCCCCCACCACCTCCTTCTAAACAAGCGAACCTCTCACGAGTTTGATCCTAGCATTGAATTAGCTTAACTGAGCTTACCATTTCCCTTTGAAGAAGTCAAACGGAGTGGCTCACTAGAGTCCTTCCCGACGCTCCACCGCCTTCCTGACTCTCTCCTTGAAGTAAGAAAGCGACTGTGAGGTGAGGTTTTCCCCACTGCGTAGGCGTATTGTGAGGGTGGAACTCTGCACCTCGCGGTCGCCAATTATTAGCATATAGGGAACCTTCTGAGTTTGAGCCTCCCTGACCTTTAGATTCATGCGCTCCCGGCGGTCATCGAGTTCAACCCTTAGCCCCTCAGCCTTGAGCTGGGAAATTAGATTTCGAGCATATTCTAGGTGTCGGTCAGCTATGGGAATGACCACTGCCTGGACCGGCGAGAGCCACACGGGGAAAGCCCCGCCGTAGTGCTCGATGAGGCAGGCCAGAAAGCGCTCCATGCTGCCCAGCACTGTACGGTGCACCATGACCACCTGGTGCTCCCTTCCGTCTTCACCGATATAGTTCACGTCGAACCTGTCAGGGAGGTTGAAATCAACCTGAATCGTGGGCCCTTGCCAGCCCCTCCCCAGCGCATCTTTTAGCAGGATATCAATCTTGGGGCCATAAAAGACGCCCTCCCCAGGGTCAATTTCATAAGGTAGATCAAGGCGCTTGAGCGAGCTTTCCAGGGTTGAGGTGGCCTTTTCCCACATCTCCAGGGTTCCGGCGTATTTCTCCGGCCGGGTGGAGAGGAAAACCTGGTACTCCTGGAAGCCGAAGCTCTGGAGCATGAAACGGGCTAGCTCCACCACTCCGACTACTTCGTCCTCAAGCTGCTCCGGCCGGCAGAAGATGTGAGCATCGTCCTGGGTGAATCCTCGGACCCGGCTGAGCCCGTGGAGCACCCCAGAGCGTTCCCAGCGGTAGACTGTGCCTAACTCAGCCAGCCGTAAGGGAAGCTGGCGATAGCTCCGAAGCTTGGATTTGTAAATCAGGATGTGCCCCGGGCAATTCATCGGTTTGATTAGGTAGTCCTGCCCTTCAGACTGCATCGGGGGATACATGCTCTCACGGTAGAAATCGAGGTGGCCTGACCTTTCCCAGATATTCGCTTTTGCCAGATGAGGGGTGTAGACCAGCTGGTAGCCCCGCTTAGTATGTTCCTGTCTCCAGAAGTCCTCGATCAGCTGGCGAATGATGGCCCCCTTAGGGTGCCAGAAAATAAGTCCTGCTCCAGCCTCTTCATGGATACTGAAGAGATCCAATTCTCGTCCCAGCCGGCGATGGTCTCTCTTGGAGGCCTCCTCCAGACTTCTAAGGTATTCGGCTAGCTCTTCCTCGGTCTCAAAAGCAGTGCCGTATATCCGCTGCAGCATGGGTCGGCGTTCATCGCCGCGCCAGTAGGCCCCAGCCACGCTTAGGAGCTTGAAGGCTTTAACCTCACCACTGGAAGCTACATGAGGGCCACGGCAGAGGTCCACGAAGGAGCCCTGCCGGTAGATGGTTACCTTCTGGTCTGGGATCTCCTCCAGGAGCTCCAGCTTATAGGGTTGAGAGGCGAAGATTTGGCGAGCCTCCTCTTGGCTGACCTCGTCCCGGATGAACGGACGATCAGCAGCGATGGACTGGCGCATCAGCTCTTCGATCTGGGCCAGATCATCCGGGGTGAGGGTGCGGGGGAGGTCAAAGTCATAATAGAAACCATCTGCAGTTGCTGGGCCAATGCCGAACTTAACTTGGGGGAAAAGCTTCTGCACTGCCTCAGCTAGAATATGGGCTGCGGAGTGACGCATGATTTCTAGATGTTTCCCTTTTTCCACTTACCCCTCGGGACGCTCCACTTCTGAGAGCCCCATGGAGTAGCTTCATTTACCCCACGGGGCTGATAACTGAAGGCTCACCAGGAATTGAGAATCTTCAGGTCGCTTTCTGGTGGGCCGCACAGGACTCGAACCCGTAACCTACTGATTAAGAGTCAGTTGCTCTACCAGTTGAGCTAGCGGCCCTGGGATATTATAGCATCACTTCAATAAAGACAGCAAACTGGCGAGCCTTATCTGGCGGGCAGCGCTTAAAGCTTTGTGCCCTGTATGGACATTTGCCCTGATTTCTTTTACACTGTGGCTGAAACAACCTTGTCCCTGCGGAAGGGGGTCGAAGGCTGAAAACCGGTTAGGTATGTGGAACCCATGTCAGGGTATCTCTCCGGGTTTTAGGTGATTTGCTCGATTATTCTGGCAAGGGGGTGGTTAACATGGCGAGAGCTATCTGGAAAGGAGCGATAAGCTTCGGGATGGTGACCATTCCGGTTAAAATGTACACGGCCACCGAGAGCAAAGGCTTGAGCTTCAACCTGCTCCATAGGAAGTGTCTGAAGAGGGCAAAGCAAATGCGGTACTGTCCCACCTGCGAGGAATTCTTCGGGCCGGAGGACACGGTGAGGGGCTATGAGTACGCCAAGGGGAAGTATGTAGTGCTCGAGGAGAGCGACTTCAAGAGGGTACCGGTGAAGACGATTCACACCATTGAGATATCGGGGTTCGTGGAGTCCCGGGAGATAGACCCACTATATTACCGTGGCAGTTACTACTTAGAACCGGAGGAACTGGGGGCGAAGCCCTTCTTCTTGCTCCGAGAGGCGCTGGTGCGCACCAAACGGATGGCTGTGGCCAAGGTCACCTTCCAGGGCAAGGAACACCTCTGCTGCCTGCGTCCGTTTGATGAGGCCCTATTATTGCATACCATGTACTATCACGATGAGATCCGGCCGGTTAGCGACTTGGTGCTGCCTACAGAACAAGCGAAGTTTGTGCCGGAGGAACTGGAAGTGGCGATTACCCTAGTTCAGACCATGGCCATGAAATTTAGGCCGGAAGAATACGAAGATGAGTACCGCCTAGCGCTGGAGAAGATAATCCAGGCTAAAATTCAGGGTGAGGAGATAAAGGCCCCGGCAGTGTCCCCGAGCAAAATTACCGATCTAATGTCAGCCCTCAAGGCAAGTGTTGAGGCAGCCAAGAAACGAGCCACAACTGAGAGGATAGTAGCTCCAGAGGGGGTACGGCAAACGGAAGGGGAGTGAAGTATGGGCGTGAGAACTTCAGCGACTTTGCCTACGGTTATTAAACCGATGTTAGCCGGCTTGGTCCGTCAGCCATTTGACTCTCCTAATCACCTCTTTGAGCTTAAATGGGATGGAATCAGAACCCTGGCTTTTATCGAGGGGGGGCAGGTCAGGTTGCAGAGTCGGAACTTGAGGAATATTACCCCTCAATATCCCGAGCTAGTAAACTTGCCGCAGCAGGTCAAGGGTAATGGAGTGGTGCTCGATGGGGAGCTGGTTTGTCTCGATGAGCAGGGGCACCCCAGCTTTCAAAAGCTACAGCAAAGAATGCAACGCAGCTCTAGATCTTCCCGCCAGCTACCGCATCCTCCAGTCCACTACATCGTGTTTGATATCCTCTTCCTGAACGGACAGTCGGTCATGGAGGAGCCACTCTGGAAGAGAAAGAACCTATTGCATGAGATTCTCCAGCCGGGTGATTCTGCTCAGGCTTGCGAGTTCATCGAAAAGGATGGCACCGCCTTCTTTCAGGCCACCTGTGAATATGGACTGGAGGGCATCCTGGCGAAGGAGAAGGGCAGTCTTTACTTCCCTGGCCGACGGAGCTCAAGCTGGCTCAAGATAAAGAGGTTGCGGGAATCAGACTTCGTAATTGGTGGCTATACCTTTGGGGGGAGCAGAGAGCTATTCAGCTCTCTGCTCCTGGGACTATACGATGGGGAAACCCTCCTTTTCGTTGGACTTGTGGGCACCGGGTTTTCAGGGTCTGATTTCAAGAGAATTTACTCGCTCCTCCAGCCACTGCACACCTCCACCTGTCCTTTCAAAAATCCTCCAGTCCTCCAGAGGTTTATCTACTGGTGCCGCCCCGAGCTGGTCTGTCAGGTCAGCTACGGTGAGTTCACCCTGGATCGGAAACTTCGCTATCCCGTATTTCTCGGACTTCGGGAGGACAAGTTGCCAGTTGACTGCGTGGTGACTGATGCACCTGGCTGGCCCCGAACTACCCTGATGGAAACCGAAGATTGAGTTGCCTGACAAAAACCTGCCGCTAAAATCTGACATGATAGTCAACAGGGCAGAACTCTTAAGCTCGGGTGATATAGAGGCCAAGAAGATCGCACTAAGGCTTATGGAGAAGGCCCTGGAGGAATCCAGCCCCTACAATGCGGTTAAAAAATGTCTGGCACTCAAAGGAGACAGCCTGGTGATTGGTGGCCAGGAATTCCTGCTGAAGGGGGATGTTTATCTCCTGGCTTTTGGGAAAGCGGCCTGCCTTATGGCGAAGCTAGCCGAGGAGATTCTGGGTGAGCGTGTAAAGGAAGGCCTGGCCATAACTAAATATGGCTACTCTTTGCCTCTAAGGATGGTTAGGGTAATCGAGGCTGGGCATCCAACTCCGGATGAGAACTCAGTCCGAGGCACTCAGTTGGCCCTTGAGCTAGTCCGAAGGGTGAGGGAGAGCGACACCCTTCTGGTTTTGATTTCCGGCGGGGGATCGTCTCTTCTCATATGCCCTCACGAGGGCATTAGCCTGCAGGATAAGATAAAAGTTAATGATTTACTCTTAAGAAGCGGGGCCAAGATCCATGAAATCAACACGGTCAGAAAGCATATATCGAGGGTTAAAGGGGGAGGTTTGGCCAAGCTCTCGAGGGGGGTCTTGGTAAGTTTAATCCTCTCCGATGTAGTTGGTGACCCCTTAGAGGTGATAGCTTCCGGGCCGACGGTTAAAGATCCAACCACTTTTCACGAGGCTTACCGAGTTTTAAGGCTCTATAATCTTTGGGGTAAACTCCCGGAGAGCGTTAGACACTATTTGACACTTGGCTTAAAGGGAGGGGCCGAGGAAACCTTAAAGAAGGATCTGCCCCACGTTCACAACTTCTTGATTGGAGGCGTGGGGGCTGCCTGTGAGGCTATGAAAGAGGAGGCGGAGCAGCTTGGCTTAAGGGCGCAGATCCTGACAACGACGCTTGAAGGGGAAGCAAGGGATGTGGCCCTGGCCCTTGGCTCAATCGTCGCTGAGATTCATCATAAAAACAGGCCTCTGGAGAGGCCGGGTGTCCTAATAGCTGGGGGAGAGACAACCGTGACCATCTTGGGCGAAGCTGGCTTGGGTGGTCCTAACCAGGAGTTCGCTCTCTCAATAGCAAGGAAGATCCGAGGCCTGAGGGGAGCCGCTGCCCTGGCGGTAGATACCGATGGGACAGATGGGCCGACGGACGCCGCCGGCGGGCTAGCTGACAGCTTTACTCTAGAGCTCTTGGAAGGGGAAGGGATTGATGTGGAGGAGCACTTGACCAGGCATAGTTCCTACGAAGGCCTGAGAAAAGGTCGGGCTTTAGTGACCACGGGACCCACAGGAACCAACGTTAATTCTGTCTACGTTATGGTAATCTTGTGAGGCTCTTTCATGAGGCACCTGAGTTACAGCCTTTTTGACGCTGGTGGTAGGTTTCGGTAAAATCTTGGCATATGGAATATGAGAAGACCGTCCTGGATAATGGCCTGCGTCTGATCACCATTAGCCTGCCGCATGTTCACTCGGTGTGTCTTAGCATCTATGTGGGTGCTGGTTCCCGCTATGAGCCAGAGGAGCAAGCAGGCCTCTCTCATTTCCTGGAGCATCTACTCTTCAAAGGGACACAGCGCTGGGGCACGGCTAAAGAGCTAGCCGAAGCTGTGGAGGGGGTTGGTGGGGTGTTCAATGGCGGGACAGACAAGGAGCTAACGGTTTATTGGGCCAAGGTAGCTCGGCCTCACTTCAAAATTGCACTGGAAGTCCTGGCAGATATGCTGCGACATCCCAGAGTGGACCCAGTGGAAATGGAAAAAGAGCGCCAGGTGGTGTTGGAGGAGATCAATTCCAGTCTGGATTCCCCTCACCAGCGGGTGAACTTGCTCATTGATGAGGTCATGTGGCCTGATCAGCCCCTCGGACGTGATGTAGCTGGGAGGAAGGAGACCGTGGCCAAACTCAGCCGTCAAACAACCCTAGCGTACCTGGAGCAGCAGTATCGGCCTAATAATGCAGTTGTAGCAGTTGCTGGTAATATAAGCCATGAAGAGGCTATCGGACTGGCTCAGCCAGCCTTGGGAGATTGGGAGGAGGGCACGCCCCGGGCTTGGTTTCCGGCCCAAGAGGGGCAAAACGGCCCCCGAATCTCAATTGAATCTCGGGAGACTGAACAGGTTCATCTCTGTTTGGGCTTGAGGGGGTTGCCCCACCTCCACCCTGACAGGTTCACTCTGGATTTGCTGAATATCCTCCTCGGTGAGGGGATGAGCAGCCGCCTTTTCCTCGAACTGCGGGAGAAAAGAGGGCTGGTCTATGATGTGCAGAGTTACGTCACTCATTTTTTCGATACTGGCTCGCTGATCATCTATGCTGGCACCCAGCCGGGCAGTGTTACAGAGGCCACAAAGGTTATCTTGGAAGAGCTTCGGCGCTTGAAGGAGGAGATGGTCTCCGAGGCTGAGCTGAACAAGGCCAAGGAACTGGGCAAAGGGCGCCTGCTACTTCGGCTGGAGGATACCCGTAACGTTGCTGGTTGGTTTGGCAGCCAAGAGCTGCTGGTGAAGAAAATTCAGAGGGTGGAAGAGGTATTGTCAAAGGTGGAAGAAATAACCTCCCAGGACGTGCAACGAGTAGCTCAGAACCTCTTTCGGAGGGATAACCTAAATCTAGCTCTTGTCGGCCCAGTAGGTGGAGAGGATGGCCTTCACAGTCTGCTGGTGCTCTGATAACTCCGATTGCCTTGGATCTCGAGGACTAAGGACTCATGCCGAATATGGGCCAAGAACTCTATCTCGCTGCCTTCCCTGAACCCC
>CAZJSO010000052.1:0-8866 GCA_964548795.1 uncultured Dehalococcoidia bacterium
AAGGATCAGGCTGGCTGCTGCGGGGCTTCCACCTTGAGTTGATTCAAAACCTCAGACCTCAGTGAATGCTTATTGACAACTGTGATATGTCATGGTATAATAGACCATAAAATAAGTACCTGGTGAAGGGCCTGGCTTCGAGTGCTGATTGCAGATTACCGGAAGTGACAAAAGGATGGGCAGGACGATTCGCCACAGGCTGGGTTGGGGAGACCATGGAGTGTAAGAGGATGGAAGCGACCTATTGGCAGCAGAAGGAATTGCTCAGTGTCAAGGAAGCTGCGGAATTTCTTGGTTTAAGCGTCAGCACAATCCGTCGCTACATCTATGACCGCCGGCTGCCAGCGTACAAGGTTGCTGGCGAGCGGCTGGTACGGATCAGGCGAGAGGATTTGGAGGCGTTGCTGAATCCGATGTTTGAGGAGCATGAGGAGCAACGCAATGCGTAGCTTGCTGATAGCTTTTTCCTCATTAGAGAATCCATGTTTAGAGGTTTGCAACGAGCATTGGCTATAGAGTCGAATTTTCGCCCGAGGCTGTTAAGTATGATGGTGCTCCGAATCCATTGGCTTGTCTAGGAGGTGTGGGGGGGAATCTGCAAGTGTGCTACAGCGTGTAGCCGCAGAGCACTTTGGGATTATGCGCATTGGAGCACTTACCCTTTGGTCAGCTCTTAGGATGCCAGAAATTCCCAATGGGTTATAAGTGAAGGATGGGGGCACCTTCCACTAAAAAGCATTTTATAAGGAGGAGTATAGCGATGAAGGCTCTTATCACAGGTCAAACCTTTGTGGAAGAAGTTAAGCAGAAATTGGAACAAGCGGGCTTTGAGATAAGTAATCCGACAAAGCACCTTGAAGAAGCGGACTTAATTGAAGCGCTACAGGGCGTTGATGCTTATCTCCTTGGCGGGGTGGAGAAGGCTACTGCTAAAGCAATAATGTCAGCTGACAACCTCAAAGTCATTGCATTCCTGGGTGTCGGATATGAGTCTTTCGTAGACGTAGATGCTGCCACAAAGCGTGGCATCGCAGTTACCAACACACCCAGGGCGAACACTGAAGCAGTGGCGGAGATGACGATAGGCATGATGCTTGCCATGCGCCGTCAGATCCCTTATATCAACGCGGCCGCCAAGGCTGGTCAGTGGAGGGAGGACATAGTCTCCCGGAATCTCCAAGGGAACAAGCTAGGCATCATCGGGATGGGGGCTATAGGCCAAGTAGTTGCCAGACGGGCTCATAAGGGGTTCGACATGGAGATTCTATACTACTCGAGAACCCGTAAGGAGCACATTGAGGCCGAAATAGGTGCTCAATTTGTTTCGTTAGATGCGCTGCTAACCCAGTCAGACTTCGTCAGCATCCATTGCACATTTACCCCGGAGACAAAGGGGATGATTGGAGCGCGAGAAATAGCTTTAATGAAAGAGGACGCTATATTGATTAATACAGCACGTCCTTGGATCGTCCAGCCAGAGGCGCTATATGAGGCCTTGGTGAATAGGAGAATCGCAGGAGCAGCGATGGATGGCTATTACATCGAGCCAGCACCAAGGCCTGAGGAGGACCCCTACAAGCTGCTTCAGCTCCCCGATGATGTGTTCATAATTACCACCCACTTGGCCTACTTGACTGAAGACTCGATCTATACTATGTGTGACATGGCTGCAAACAGCGTTATCTCTATATTAGTGAAGCAAGAGGAGTATCCATATATTGTGAATCCCGAATATGTTACCTACAAGACGGGCTCACCTCAGCATAGATGCAGAGGGTCATTGGCATCTTCAATTACTTGATTCAGCAGCACCGGGCGATCGATGCTGAGTTGAACGTCTGGTAGTATAGCTGTACCTTGGAATGTCTAAAGCGGACGGTGTTTCGTCCTCCCTCGGAGCCTGGGGAGCAAACGTGCCAGGCTACTGACGTTGCCGATGCAGCGGTGAGCGCAAGGGAGGATGTTATCACTGTAGCACCGATCGCCGAGGACCATCGGAATGCGTCTATGGTCGAGGCAGCCCCAGGGCTTTTAGACCCTCGATCTAAGTGCGGTGGGAGTAAGGTGATGCAGCTGACATTGCTAATCGTCGGTGCAGACGCCAATGGGGGAGAATACTAGTGATTAAGTATTATTCTATCCTGACGTTATATTGCATCCTGTGGGCGCTCAAGGACGTAGTCACCAGGCTTCTGCTAGATGTTACTAATCCTGTTCAGCTTACATTTCTTCTATCGCTTTTTAGCACCGTTTATGCACTGATCTTCATACTGGCAAGAACAAGGGCAAAGAAGGAGGAGAACCCATATTCACCGAAGCGATTCTCGCGAGAGATTACCTCGGAGTTGTTCCTCTTAAGCAGTTTCTCGGCGATTGCATTCTTATGTGTGGTGTACTCAATTGCTGACGCTGGACCCGTCTTGTATACATTGGTGGACAATAGTTTCTATCCGGTGTTTGTTAGCATCCTCGCGCATGTTGTACTACGCGAGAAATTCCCTATTGGGATGATTGCTGGCTTGCTAGTGGCTATGGTAGGAATCTTGGTGTTTCAATTACAGGCTCTAGAAGGTATCCAGGTACGGCTAAGCGCAGGCATTATACTCGCTATATCCTCGTCGCTTTTCTATGCTCTTTCCATTACCTTGATAAAAAGAGTCCTGTCTAAAGGCATTTCTCCTGAGGAAGTGATGTTCTATAGGTTCCTGGTGATAGATATTCTACTGTTCTTGTATCTGCTGGTTCGGGCTGAATTGTCTTCTACAAGCAACTTTTGGCAAATAGCTATCTTAGCGATGGTTGGTTATGCATTGCCATTTTATATGTCTTTTTATTCCCTGCGTAAGGTGCCAGCCAACATATTTGGGATGTTCTTCTTGAGTGTGCCGATTTTCTCTTTCATATTTTCAGCTCTATTGCTTCCAGGCCTAACCTTTAAGACTACAGAGTTGTTAGGAGGAGGGCTTGTATTTGTTGGGCTACTCATTGGGTTAAAGGCTTCATTTCAAGTGGAAAGACAAACCTAGGGGTTTGTCAATTCAGGTAGCTATAGCTAGATGTAAGAACATGGATTACATAGGAGGATACGGTGCGCGGGTTCTTAATTTGGCTACCAGTTATTGTCGCCCTCGCTTTGCCACTGATATATTCCGCTATGATTATCATCTCCAGGGGCGGGGTTCGCTTCTTCGATAGTTATTGGCAATCTGTAATGAGTGAATGGCTGGCGACAATAATAGGTATTGCTGCTGGTCTACCTATTGGATTTTGGACTAACCGGAGAATGCAGCAAGAAGCCGAAATAAGGCGCAAGCAAATAGAGGAGACTTCCAGAAGACAACAAGTGCATAGAATACTGACTATCCTGCTGGATGAACTGGAGGAGAATCTACCCTCTTTGAGAGTGACCATTGAGGAGCACATTGTCACCTACCCCTTTCATATAGCGAGATGGCAAGCTCTCTCGGCAGGAGGAGCAATGCGCTGGGTTGAAAACGTTAGATTACTTAGCGAGATTGCAGAGGCCTACGAATATCTCGAGGCGGTCAATAACCTATCGCTCAAGTGGATAGAGGTTCAATTGTTACCTTCTGCAGGCGCAAGAGAGGAACAAGCACGGCATTTTCTAAAAGACAGATTAATCCATGGAGCCGCCGAGGATGCATTGGAGCAAGTGGAACAGGCGATAACCGGAATAAAGTCTGAACTTCGCAGCTTAGAGACATAAGCAGGCTCGGTTTAGGGATGCTGGGAGTAACGCAGAGGTGAGTGATGAGACTCAAAAAGAGCAAGCTCAGAGAAAGCCTCCGGGAACTTCAAAGGCTTGGGAAGATAGATAGCGCTCTAGAACAACAGCTTGTGGATTATAAATCCCAGTTAGTTGCTCGATTAAGAGGCGATTGGTTAGACAGGTTTATTCCTCTGTCCCTTATCCCTATACGCCTGAGAAGATGGTATGAGAAGGAGAAGGATAAGCGGACAGAGGGGTTTCAGATATTTGATGTTCCCCAGAAGTTCGTTGGCGAGCCTGTTGTCATTCTAGGCGGCCCAGGGACTGGCAAGACTACGCTGCTGCGGCGATTAGCAATAAGCTGCGCGCTGGGAGAAGTTGAGGCATTGTCGGACTGGCTGCCAATCTACGTGGACTTAAAGCGATACGATGGAACAAACATAAGGAATTTGGAACTTTTGCGTATTAATGGAGTACCGCTCGCAGCTATGGAGCAGCTTCTCAAGGGAGGCAATTGCCTCATCCTTTTAGATGCTTTGAACGAAGCCGGAAGCTCATTGGAACAAGCGGCGAGGGACATAAGGACACTAGTGAGATTACAATACCCTAAGAACCAGTATATACTGACATGTAGAACAGCCCAATACCCCGGCTTTCTTGAAGATGAGTTTGAGAGGCTAGAGATCCTACCTATAACGCTTAAGGACATTAGGTGGTATCTCACTAAAAGCATAAGCGATAAGGACCGAAGGACGAAAGTGCTATGCCAGATGGACACCACCTTATTATCTCTCTGTGAGAACCCACTAATGCTATCTATGTTAGTTTTTGTTGCCCAACACTCGCCTCCTGGCTCCCCTTTGCCAAACAATAGGGCCCAATTGTACAAAATATTTCTCACCAAGATATTAGAGTGGGAAGAAGCTAAGCGAGAAATCCGCACCCCTATATCGCTCCGTGAGGCATTATTATCTGATCTGGCATATCGGATGCATAATAATGTATTATCCATCGAGTATAGACTAGCAGAACAATGGGTCCAAGAGAAATATCGGGCAGAAATGGACTTTTACCGGATTCCCTTTCCTCAGGTTCTCCGAGATACTCTGGAGCTGCCACCAATCGTAAAGTCACAAAGTGGGCAAGCCGGCAAGGTAAGTTTCGTACATCAGTCTTTTCAAGAATTTTATACGGCGTGTGAACTCTACAAGAAACTTACTACGATAATGTGCATCGAGGACTTAGAGCCTTATATTCACCAAACACGGTGGTGGGATACTATGAAATTTCTCTCGGGACTGATGGATAACTCCACCAGACTATGTGACTATATTCAATCCCAAGGCAATTTATACCTTGCAGCTCAATGCATATGCGCAGCCCAGCACGTGGATGCGGAGCTAGTAGATTACGTTATTAACCGCACCTTAACCGAATTTAAATATGGCAAGGTAGCTTTCAACTATAATTTAATTTTCTGTTTAAAGATGATCTCTGACAGGCGGAGCCCAGCGTTGAGCCCAAGAGTGATCGATGACATGAATTACTGGCTCGACAAATATGCCGTACGGACCCCTAGAAATCTCAAGCATCTGGATACCGCGACATTGATTAGATACTGCAAGGGTTATGATGAGGATTTGCAAATTGATGCGATTTGGACGCTCGGAGAGCGAAAGGCTAAGGAAGCGCTGCCGACACTTTTGGAGGTAATGGAAAAGACAGATAGTTATGCTGTGCGGGGCCAAGTTGCGATCGCCCTTGGCAAATTGGGCGATGAGAGGGCGATAGAGGCTCTGCGTAGCTGCTTGGGTAAAGATACCCCCCCTCGAATTCGAGCCTATGCTCTCAATGCAATGGGACAAATTGGGAGCAGCAAAGCGATTCCCTATATTGTCGAGTACCTACTTGATCCGAGCAACGAATATAGAGACTCTGCATCGTGGGCATTGAAAGGCATTCATGACCCTGCAGTAAGCAGTATACTGAAGCAAGCCCTCTTTGAAATCGAAGGAGATAGATATACTAAAGGCAATCTAGTATATTCGCTAGGAGAGTTAGGGATCTTAGATGCTGTAGACGACATAATCTCTTGGTTAGAGGACGTCGAAGACCCTTATGTGATTGAGGACGCTGTCTACGCGCTGGGAACGTTAGGTGATCCCAAGGCAGTAGACACTCTGATTGGCTACCTTGATCATGCTGATGCAGTTGTCAGGATGCGAGCGGCAGATGCCTTAGGGAATATTGGGGACCCCAGAAGCATTCCAGCCCTTGAAGCGCTCATACAAAGGGAACCGGAGCACAAATTCAATTTTGTGCGTCAAGCTGCAGTGGAAGCGATTGCCCGTATTCAACGGCGCAACTTGCAAGCGTATATCGGCTGCATTTCAGGTTGTTAGTCGTAATCTCCCCTCGAAGCATCATGTCCCTAGGTATATGGGTGCCTTCAGACTTTGTGCTGGTAGATACAAACTATTGGTATGCCCTCCTGGATTGTAAGCAAGAAAGGCATACTGAGGCTGTGCGCATGATTGCGGAATCATCAGCTCCGTTAGCAACAACTAATTACATCATCAACGAGCTAGTTGAGTGTATTAACGAACAGAATCTTAGCATTGATGTCGTATACTTCTTCTGGGATTTGTGGACTGGCAATATTGCAAGGGTCATTAGAATAACGCCGGAATGCGAAATGTTGGCTTGGAAACTGTACTTGCAGGTGCAGAATACGGAGCTTAGTTTTACGGATTGCACCAGTTTAGTCCTCTTGGCGAAGTTCGCGATGGCAAATTTCCTAACCTTTGACGAATCCTTGGCAATGTTTTTCGATCAGCAAAGGCATGCTCTTGCAAAATGGTTGCAAGCCATCGTCGCCGATAGGCCGCCGGGGCATGTCTCGGCCGAGAAATGAACTAATTGCCATAAATGTCCCTTTGTAACTTGCCACTGATACCCCACAAGGAGGTCAGGATGAGGACTACCGCAGATGTTGTGATAATTGGTGGAGGAATCCAAGGTGTAAGCGCTTTATACTATCTGGCTGAAAGCGGCATCCGCAACACCGTACTTGTTGAAATGGATAAGCTGGCTAGTGGCACCACAGCCTATACCGCTGGATGGATAATGCTTCAGCAACCACGTAGAGAGCAGATGCAATTGTCACAGATATCGTTTGCCGAATTCCGCTCATTTGAGGACAAGTTCGGTGTCGATATAGGCTTTCGGCAAAAGGGATCGCTTTCTATAAACACTATTGGGCATTCAGATGAAATGCGTGAACGGGCCCAACTCCAGAAATCTCTAGGTATTCCGGTCAAAATCTTGACTGCAAGTGAAATCAAATCAATGGCGCCTATCCTGAATGTTAGTGATATAGAGTTAGGGTTATATTGCGAAGAGGATGGAGTTGTTGATGCTAATGCGATTGTGTACGCCTACAGTAAAGCAGCCAAGTTGCTCGGTGCAGAGGTTGAAGAAGGGGTGAAAGCCATCGATATAATAGTTCAGAACGCGAAAGTCATCGGAGTCAAAACAACACGCGGACTGATAGCCACACCCTTTGTAGTCAACGCGGCCGGCATATATGCAAAGGAAGTTGGTAAGTGGATAGGTCTTGATATTCCTATCACCAATGCTTTGCGGCATATAGTGGTTACCGATCTTCTAATTCCAGAAGATATGCCCTTGATTGAAGTTCTTAACCCTGTACAGATATACATTGGATCAACAGGGGGACGGGCAGATTACACAGTCGGCAGTTTTGAAACAGATAGATTTGAACACAAACCTGACCTCATGCTCTTGATAAAGACACACTTAGATGACCTTATGCATCGTGCACCTGCCTTAGCGGAAGCGGGAATAGTGACTTGCACAGCGGGCATACGTTCGCTTACCCCAGATGGTTTGCCAATTCTTGGGCCTGTAGAAGAAGTTTCAGGGTACATTAATGATTGCGGATGGGGAGGAACCGGAATATCACATGGGCCCGCTGGTGGCCAAGTCATCGCTGAGTGTATTGCAGGGACAAGCAATCTGCCAGTGAGCATCGAACCCTTTCTCATGAAACGTTTTCAAACTGCTAAGACGTAGATGTATAGAAGCATTAGTGGCATGTCATGGTTGGGGGGATAAGTCAGGTCAGGAGGCAAGAGTTTCCAGTGCTTTGAGGACTTTGCTCAGAGTCTATTCCCATCCATTGGTGCCTCTTCAAGGAAACTGAGAAGGACGCCAAGAAATACTCGGAAGACCTGCTATGCGGAGTTAGCGGGAGAGACTTTCCTGGGGATATCCCCTGCGACAGGCGAAGTTGATCAACCAGCTTGTTCGTTCAGAAGGGGTGTGCCAGGGTTATTGGGCCTCCATGTACCTCATAGGGGCGTTGTTCCTTAAGAACAACATAGATCCGAGCCAGGAGCCGATGGCAGACAGCTGCCATGGCCACGTTGTGGTGCTTACCTTGCCTCCGTTTGCGTTGATAGAAGGCAGCCAGGTCGGGATTGTATTGCCGGGCCATCGTGGCCGCCATCCAGACCGCTCGGCGGAGATAGGGTGACCCCCGCTTGCTGAGGCGAGCCTGAGTAGCCTGGAATTGTCCACTCTGGTGGATGGTGGGGTCCAGGCCCGCATAGGCCACCAACTGTTTGAGCGAAGGGAAGCGTTGAATATCCCCGATTTCGCCCAGGATGGTGGCAGCCAAGGCAGTGCTGATGCCTGGGATAGTATCCAGCTATTGTTCCTCCTGAGCCAGGAGGGCGGCGATGACGAATGGCCTCGCCTCGATGGAGACTATCCGCCCCATGGCGATTCATCCCGGAGGCGGCGAGACCATTCGTCAGAGGTATCCATCGAAGATGGTCCTCTGCTGGGTCAGGAGTTCCCACCGGTCTAGCTGAAGTGCCATCTCAAGCCGAGCGGCCTTCTCCAGGGAGCAGATGCCCAGGGAGTGTTGAGCCGCCCTTTGGATTCGACGGGCCAGGGAGGGGCCGAGGCGACCTCGGCTGGCTTTCCTGATGGCCTCCGTCAGCTCCTGAAGGGGCCAGGCGGCGAACTCGTGAGCAGCGACCGCTTGGCGGAGGAGGTGTCGGGAGGTAGGGCTGAAGGGATGGCGGAAGAGGGTGTGATACTCTGGGA
>CAZJSO010000053.1:0-8644 GCA_964548795.1 uncultured Dehalococcoidia bacterium
GGGGCAGGAGAAGCCAGGTACTCCCCGTAAGAGCCGAGGCGCGCTCTTCCTTTTTTAGGAACGGGGAGAGCAAGGAGACCACCAAGCTGTTTATCTTAGGGGAGGCAAACCGGCTGGTTTCCCAAGCGATAAAGGCGAGGGTAACTACCCCCACGGCCGTGAGCAGAGTAACTTTGGGGATGAAGAAGGCCAGGATGGGGAAGGCAAGCCCGCCACCGAGATGCCACAACTTCCGGCTGAGTCTGCCCTTCTTATTTTCCAACGGGGACCCAATCACTCCCTACTTTTCTCAAGGGCACTCTTTCCGTCCGCTTGGACCTCCAGAGGAGCCGAGAGATCCAAGGAAGGCCCTGAGTGAGCAGCCGGCTGGGCCGGAGGTAAAAGGAGAGGTAAGCCTTTTTGAAGAGTGCTTTAAGCTCACTAGAGCTTATGTTATCCAATCTTATTACCGGGGTCAAACCGGTAAAATCACTCCAGTTGGTTGTCAGCAGCCTGCCCTTCACCTTCTCATAAAGTCGAGTGCCAGGGTAAGGGGTAAGCATGGTGAATTGGACATGGTAGGGGTTGAGTTTCTTGGCCAGTCTAATGGTGCGCTCTATCATCTCCTTCTTCTCATCCAAGGCGCCGAGGATGAAACTCCCCATCACCTTTACCTTATTCCTCCTAAGGATGTCCATAGCTTTGAAAGCTTCCTCTGCTTTCAGTTTCTTCCCGTATTTATCCAGTATCTCCTGGCTGGCGCTCTCGAAGCCCAGGAAGAGCATGCGTAGCCCACTTTTGGCCATCAGCTCCACTAGCTTGGCATTCCGCACCACGGTATCAACTCGTGATAGCGCGAACCAAGCCAGGTCCCACCCCTTTTTAAGAAGCTTTTGGCAGAACCTATCAACACGCTGTGGGTCAAGGGTGAAGTTATCGTCGAAGAATATGACGGCCCGATAGCCGTATTTGTTGTAGAGCAGATCCAGTTCCTCCAGCATATTTTCCGCTGAGCGAGCTCGCCAGCGTAGGCCATTAAATCGAGAAGAGGAGCAGAATTCGCAGTCGAAGGGGCAACCCCTCGAGCTGATCATGGTGGCGGCGTATCGTTTTTCGAGTTTGTGAGTGTATAAATCTAAGGGGAGAAGATCACGGGCGGGGAAGGGCAAGGAGTCGAGATTTTCGACAAAGGGAGCCGGGGGATTGACCGCTGGTTTCCCGTTGGAAAGGTAGGAGATACCTTTTACCTCTGCAAGTGGGTCACCCTTTTCCAAGTGCTCAGCCAGGTCCAGCAGGGAGTACTCTCCTTCATTACGCACTACCCAGTCCACCAGTCCAGACTGGAGACACTCCTGGTCGAAGAAGGTAGCATGTGGTCCCCCAAAGACTACCCTGCTCCCCTTTTTCTTTACTGCTTCGGCTATTTGTAGGGCTGCTGGATACCTCAAGGTGTCGACCGAGAGGCCGACCAGGTCAAACTCCTGATACGGGTAGGTCCGCCAATTAACACCTTCCACCGCCAGGTCGACGATTTTTACCCCGTGTCCGTGTTCCCGAAGCACGGCGGCCAGATAGGCCAGACCTAGAGGGGGAAGTTTTATGCCCACCCGGTAGTAACCCGCTGTGGAAGGGGGGTTGATAAGCAGAATGTTCATCCTCGTCTCCTCGCCTATTTTAGCCTCTTTTGTATCGCTTGAGCATGGGCCAGGAGCCCCTCTGCCCGTGCTATGACCCTGGCTGCCGGCCCTAGCTTCCGGAGGTCGTCTTCGTCCAGCTCAATCAGGGCGGTAAATTTGAGGAAATCTGTCACATTGAGTGGGGAGCTGAAGCGAGCTGTGCCGCCAGTTGGTAGGACATGGCTTGGCCCGGCTATGTAATCCCCCAATACTTCAGCTGATTCCTCTCCGATGAAGATAACGCCGGCATGTTGAATCTTGCCCAAGCAGGAAGAAGCCTGCCGTAATATGAGGGAAAGGTGCTCTGGGGCATAAAGGTTGACTAGTTCAAGAGCTTCATTTAGGTTGTGGATTACTATCAGCTTTCCCCTCTCCTCCAGCGAGTTGCGGGCGGCCCTGCTTCCCAGGTCCTCGAGTTGGCGATTCACTTCGTCCTTGACCTTCTGAGCCAGCTCAGATGAGGTGGTGATCAGAATAGCGGTAGCTAGTTCATCATGTTCTGCCTGGGCTAGGAGATCTGCAGCACAAAGGGAGGGATTGGCAGAGTCATCGGCCAGGATGATGGTCTCCGTGGGCCCTTGGAGCCCATCAATGTCGACCCAGCCATAGACTTTTTTCTTGGCCAGGGTAACGAAGATATTTCCTGGCCCGCAGATTTTGTCTACCTTGGGGACAGACTGGGTGCCAAAGGCCAGAGCTGCAATAGCTTGAGCCCCTCCGAGTTTAAAGACCCGATTCACTCCTGCTAGTCTGGCCGCTGCCAGCGTGGGTAGAGGTACCTTGCCCTCCTTGCTTGGTGGCGTGGTGAGGATGACCTCCTTCACTCCAGCCACTTTGGCTGGAATGGCCGTCATAAGTACGGTTGAGGGATAGCAGGCGGCCCCGCCGGGAACGTAGATTCCTACTCGCTCCAGAGGTCGGGTGAGCAAGCTTACCCCCTTTCCCAACTCTCCCTCGAACAATTGTCCCTTTTGAGCTAGGTGGAAAGAGCGTATCCTTTCAGCTGCCATCTCAAGCGCCTGAAGCAAATCGGGATGCACCTCACCATAGGCCTTCTCCAGCTCCTCTGGACTCACCTCAAGTCGCTCCAAGCGTACCCCGTCAAGGAGCTCGGTATAATCCAGAAGTGTGGCCTCGCCCCTCTCCCTCACCTCCCATATTATTTGGTCCACCACCTCCTCCGGAGAGAGATCCTGGCCGAATGTTTCCTTTATCCGCTGCCTTAGTCGGCTGGAAGCCTCGGGCAACTGAGGATGGGTGCGACTCAGGAGCTTTCTGGCCAGCTCTAGGTTATCAATTAATTGCATTCAGATTCCTCGGCACAGAATGTCCGCTATTTCGCTGACGCTCTCCTGACGAAGATCATCGGGATGACCGATGAGACAGGCGGAGGACTCGAACAGGGTATCTATGATTTTGAGGCTATGCTTGGCCAAAGTTTTTCCAGTTTGAGTATTTTCAATCAGGAGGTCGGCGTCCTCTGGCAGGAAGGCTTCGGTGGCTCCCCAGGTGGGGATTACCTTGTATGGGGCTAGGTGATTTTCCCGGGCATACCTGTCGGCCAGATTGACATACTCGGAAGCGATGCGGAGGAACTTTAGCTTCCCACTCTGAAGCAGAGCCCTTAGGTCAGCAAGGCTGTTTACTCCGAGCTCCTGGCTGACTACAGCTACTAGGCGCACCTGGCCGAATGGAAGCTCTGTTATCTCCTCCACAGGGCTGGAGGGAAAGCGAGCCAAGTGATCTAATAGCCAGTCCTTTCCGGTAATGGCTAAGCTGAAGTTGTGGCTCGCCACTTGAAGCGGCATATCCTGCGGCCGGATTACTTTAACTGCCAGTCTGGGGAGCTTGGGTGAAGGCCTCCGAGCCAGTAAAGGAGAATACCCCGGAAGTTCAAGCCCCGCCCTTTCCAGAAAGCTCGAGGTGGGAGCTTGCTGGTGCCCGTCTGGCAAAGCTAGGTAGACTAGATTCTCTCCTTTTGGTGGGCTCCCTACGTCTAAACTGGCCTCCACAGGCTCCTCAGCTTCTTCCTCCAACCTGACTTTATATAGAGCTGAAAGCAGGCCGCTGAGGTCTTCATTTTCCAGGCTATCTCGATTGGCCAAGAGGAGGGCCTCACCCTCTAGGATTCTCTTTACTGGCAGCAGGTTTAGCCTTACCAGGTCTTCAGCGGAACCGGTAGAGATAAGGACTAAGTCAGCCTGCTCCGGAGGATAGGCTTCAGCCGCTCCCCATACTGGGAAAACCCGGAAATTTGGCAGGCGAAGTTCTAAGGCAAAAGCTTCAGCTAGGTGGGGGTATTCGCTTACTAGACGGATAGGGCCGTCCCCCTTCCTCAGTTCTTGGGGTGAACTAAGATTGGAGAAGCTACTTACGGCAGCAAAAAGTTTGCGCCTCCCGTAGCCCAATCCCCGAACTTTCACCACCGCGTCGCTGGGGTACTTGGTCAGTAATTCCTCCACCCAATCAAGCCCACAAATGCCCAGGTCATAGTTTCCGATAGCCACCTGCACGGCGATATCCTTTTCATGGAACACCTTAGCAAAAAGGTGGGGGAGGCTCGGTGAGCTCAAGCGGTAAAGTCGGTTGCCCTGCTCATAATCGTTGAAATTGAGGCCTGCCCTCCTCAGCAAGTTGGCGGTGGCCTTCTGCAGCCTTCCCTTGGGCAGGGCCAGCTTTAAGTCCATGCTAAACCCTCTTCAAGCCCAGTTTTTCTTCACCTGCTACACTCACCAGATTCTAACATTAGCTAAGCCCCCTTTCAAGCGAGCTGCTGGCGAAGCCGATTTCTTGGGCTCGCCGGGCTGCTTGCTCCAGGTCCTTGCGGTGGGGACTACCCCGGGTTTCCGATTGAGCGGCATTAAGTCCGGCAGCTATACTCGCCATAATTAGAGCTTCCTTGGGCTTGGCCCCCAGTGCGCGATAGGCGGCGAAGACTCCTACAAAGGCATCCCCGCAACCCACCGTGTTCACCGCCTTCAGCCCGAGCTTCTCCAGCGGGAGGGTGGGAATTTGGGTCACTTCGCCCGTCATCGGCTCAAGCAGGGCCGCCCCCCGCCCACCGAGTTTGAGCACTGTTTGGCGAAGTCGTCCTGCCCGGAGTTGGCGCAGGGCTGTCCCTGGCTCAGAAGTGCTCAGCAGGGCGGCTGCCTCAGACTCGTTGAGGAACAGGGTGTCCACCTGTTTGAGGAGTTCTTTCAGCCTCTCCGGGCCAGCTTCAATCAGGATTCCCGGGTCCCACAGCACCGGGGTCCGATTTTGTTTGGCCAAATCCAGGATCGCCGCAGCTACGTCCAGGGGAGGGTCGGTGAGGACTATCCCCTGGCATCCCGAAATCAGGTCCGCTGCGCCTGGCAAATGCTCAGGATGAAGCGCAGCATTGGCGCCTAAGTAGGAAGCGATGAGGTTCTGTCCACTTTCCTCGATGAGAATATAGGCTTGGCCCGATTCCCTTCCGGGAAGAAGCTTGATTTGTTGGGTGACCACCCCCTCCTTCTCCAGAGCGGCAAGTTGCCGTTGCGCCAGTTCGTCCTGGCCCAAGGCGCCTACTAGAGCTACCTCGCCTGGCCCCAGGATTCTGGCTGCGGCTACGGCCACGTTAGCTCCCGTCCCCCCGGAGACTCGGCTTATCCCCTTTACCCTTACCTCCTCTCCTGGCGAAGGTAACCTCTCCACAAAAAAGCAGGTGTCCCAGTTGATGGCTCCACAAACTAGCAGACTTGGCATCTCACTCCTCCATGAGTCTGGAAAGGAAGAACTCAAGGAATTGCTCTCCCTTCACCGCTCGAGCTACCCGCACATGCAATGCTTCTTTCCCTGGGGCCAGAGTGGTTCTCCCCCTCTCAGGCCCCTTTATGGCAATACCTACGGGAACAGAGATGAATTCGAATAAGGAAGGCTGAAGTATGGCTGCCAGGGCCAGGGGATCATGAAGCTCACAGTGCCCATATCGCTTTATGACATGCCCAGCCAGCCTGGCGGCGAGGCGTGCTGCTGGTGGCCCTGACTTAAACTTTGCCAAATGCTTGCCCTCGAGCCAGGTGGACGGATCCTGAGTTACATCCAGGCCCACGGCAGTAAGGCTCTCCCCCCCTCGGAAGACTATTTGGGCTGCTTCAGGATCCTGCCACAGGTTAAACTCGGCCAAGGGTGTTTGGTTCCCCTTGGCGTAGGGAGTAAGCCCATAGGACCCTCCCATGAGGACCAAGCCATTCAAGAGCCGGGGCAATTGAGGATGATGCTGAAAGGCCAGGGCGAGGTTAGTGAGCGGACCAGTGGCCAGAAGGGTAAGGCACCCGGGATTATCTAGGATGAGGCTGGTCAGGAATCTAGCGGCTGGCTCAGGGTGCGGAGGGGTGGTGGGAGGAGGGAGGCCACATTCTCCCAGTCCATCTGCGCCATGGAAATCTCGGGCATCAACCAGTGGATGGCTCAAGGGTCTGTCTGCCCCCTGTGCCACAGGGATGCTCTGGACTTTGAGATATTCGAGCACTCGGCGGGCATTGGCTGAAGTAAGCTCCACCGGGGCGTTTCCAGCCACCGTGGAGACCCCCAGAATCTCAACCTCGGGAGATTTCAAGGCCAGGATCAGGGCCAGAGCGTCATCAATACCCGGATCCATATCCCAAATTATCCTTCGCATGCGGTTCTAGTCTAATCTATCACCCCGAAAGTTTGCAACCTGCTTTGGGGAGTTGTGCTTCTTGCTTTGCGAGGGTAAAATCTTAACGATGGCGGAATTAGCTGAGCGGCTGAGCAAACTTCCCCCCTATCTTTTCGCAGAGATAAGCCGGAAGATGGCCGAAAAACGGGCAAGGGGAGAGAAGCTGGTCAACTTCGGCATCGGTGACCCTGACCTCCCCACCCCACCTCACATTATCGAACATCTTTGCCAGGCAGCTCACGATCCGGCTAACCACCGATATCCTGAGGCTGATGGCCTGCCCGAGCTTCGCCAAGCCATAGCCGACTGGTACCAGCGTCGTTTTGCGGTCAGGCTTGACCCGGCTAAGGAGGTCCTCCCGCTTATTGGCTCTAAGGAAGGAATAGGGCATCTCTCCTTCTGCCTCCTTGATCCCGGTGATCTGGCCCTCGTCCCCGACCCGGCTTACCCGGTCTACTCCATGAGTACCCGGCTGGCGGGGGGTGAGCCTTACCCTCTCCCTCTGACCGAGCAAAATGACTTTCTGCCTGAATTGGGAAGCATACCGCCGGAGGTGGCCCGCAGGGCTAAGGTTCTCTGGCTCAACTACCCTAACAACCCCACCTCTGGAGTGGCCGACCTCGATTTCTTCGAGAAGGCGGTGGCCTTCGCCCAGAAGCACGATCTCTTCATCTGCCATGATGCAGCCTATTCGGAAGTGGCCTATGATGGCTATCGGCCACCGAGCTTCCTTCAAGTGCCTGGGGCCAAGGAGGTTGGGGTGGAGTTCCACTCCTGCTCTAAGAGCTACAACATGACCGGGTGGCGGATCGGGATGGTGGCGGGGAACGAGAAGCTAGTGGGTGCCTTGATGAGGTTCAAGTCCAACCTTGACTCGGGAATCCCGCAGGCCATCCAGAAGGCGGCTATCGAAGCCCTATCTGGGCCGCAGGATATGATCGCCGAGCATAACGAAGCCTATCGCCGTCGGCGCGATAAACTACTTCCAGTTTTGGAGAAGATTGGACTAAAGGCTCGCAAGCCCCTGGCTAGCCTTTATATCTGGGCTCGGGTCCCCGAAGGTTTCACCTCGGAGAAATTTGCGGCCAAGCTTTTAGATGAGGCTGGGGTGGTGGTCACTCCGGGGACCGGATATGGGGAATATGGCGAGGGCTACATCCGTCTTTCCCTTACTCTTCCCGATGTGGAACTCGATGAAGGCTTGGCTCGTCTGGAGAACTGGCACTCAAAACTTTGAAAGGGGGCTTATCCATGACTTATAGCATTAAGCCGCTGATATTAAACAAGGTTAGAGAGAGCAAAGGACTGATGACCTACCTGGTGGGTTATGAGGAGCGAATATGGCTCCCTCATGTGGTCTGGTATATCAATGGGAGTGAGAAGAACATTTTGGTAGATACGGGGATCCCCTTCCCCATTTACGAGAGGAAATACTCCTATGGACGTCCCTGTGAGGAGGTTCAGACTTTCGAGCAAGCTCTAAGCTCGGTAAACCTGTCTCCCGAGGATATTGACTTGGTCATCCAAACCCATCTCCACTTCGACCACTGTGGGAACACTTACAAGTGCAATAGGGCAAAAGTCATCGTCCAGGAGGAGGAACTCAAATTTGCCTACTCCCCTCACGCCGTCTTTGTGGGCTCGTATAATCTGGAGTTTTTAAAGGGTCTGCGCTTTGAAATTGTCTCCGGGGAGGTGGAAATTCTGCCAGGGATAAAAGTAATTCATCTTCCAGGTCACACTCCCGGCACTCAAGCTGTTTCTATAGAAACCCGGAAGGGACGGGCCGTCATCAGTGGTTTTTGCTGCATAGGGGAAAATCTCTTCCCTCCAGAGAAGCTGAGGACTAAGTGGCCAGTGATTGCTCCCGGTGTTTCAGTCAACCCACTACAGGCCTTTGATAGCGCCCTCAAACTCAAGGGTCTAGGTGAAATCCTCATACCTCAGCATGATATAGAGTTCGCCCAAAGGCCAGAGATCCCTTAGTGTTTAAGTCATTCCCGGCTCGAGAGCATTAGTTAACCGAGCAACAGCTTGAAAATCAGCCTGGCGGCTTTTTTATCCAGTGGCTGGTTGTTATTGCCACATTTAGGAGACTGGACGCAGGCTGGGCAGCCATCTTCACAGGGGCACTCGGAGATGAGTTTTAAGGTGGCTTGCCAGAGTTCCTCCACCAGCTCGAAACCCTTTTCAGCCAGGCCCACTCCACCGGGATGGGCATCATAGATAAAGATCTGTGGCTTCCCGGTGTCGGGATGAAAAGGGGTAGAGACGCCGCCGATATCGTTTCGATCGCAGAGGGCAAGAAGGGGCAGTAGGGCTATGG
>CAZJSO010000054.1:0-8632 GCA_964548795.1 uncultured Dehalococcoidia bacterium
GGAGCTTCAGCTAAAGCCCGTTCCTTCGCTCGCCAAAATGGATTTCTGGCGAGCGCAGGGAGCGATGCCCACCTGCCACGGGAAGTGGGCAACGCCTATGTAAGAATGCCCCCCTTTAGCGGCCCAGAGGATTTCCTTGTCTCCCTGAGCCAGGGAGAAATTTTTGGCCATCTGGTTAGCCCACTCGTTCATCTGGCCACCGTCTTGGATAAGCTCCTCTCCAGGAAGAAAGGCTAGCGCTTCCGGTACTGCTTCTGCTTACGTGCTCGTCGAAAACCATACTTCTGGCGCTCCTTCACTCGGGGATCACGTGTGAGCAACCCCTGGCTGCGGAGCAGTGGCTTTAGATTAAGATCGGCCTCAGCCAGGGCCCGACTGATGCCATGCCTGACTGCTTCAGCCTGTCCGGTGATGCCACCCCCTTCCACCTTAACCACCACCCGGAACTTCCCCACTTTCTCTGTGAGCCGAAAAGGTTGAAGGACAGAGGCCCTAAGCCTCTCGGTAGGGAAGGCTTCGTCAAGGGATTTCCCGTTGATGAGAATCCCCCCGCCATTCGGGTAGAGCCTCACTCGGGCCACCGCTGTTTTTCTCCGTCCAGTGCCATAGAAATATCTTTCTTCCAAAGAGTCCCCCCTCTCTAATCTTTCACCTGGGCCTGGTGGGGATGTGTAGGGCCAGGATAAACCTTGAGCTTTCTCAACATTGCCCTTCCCAAGGGGCCTTTAGGCAGCATCCCCTTCACCGCATGTCGAATTACCCGACAGGGGTCCTTTTGCATTAGCTGGGCCAGTGTAACTGACTTAAGTCCCCCCGGATAACCTGAGTAATGATAATACAGCTTCTGAGCAGCTTTCTTCCCCGTAACCCTCAATTTGGAGGCATTTACTAGGATGACGTAATCCCCCGTATCGAGCCAGGGGGTGTAAATCCGCTTATGCTTCCCTCGCAGGATAATGGCAAGCTCAGAGGCAAGACGCCCGAGGGTCCTCCCCGAAGCATCAACTACCCTCCATTCACGCTTTATCTCCGACGCTTTGACCGAGTGAGTTTTCATGACGTCACCCAAGTTCTGACAGATTCCATAGCCCATATCTCCCAGGGAAGCCAGCCTGGGTCAAATTGCACATCCGCATAATTTACTCGGACCAAATAAAGTCCATAAGGCGGAGCCACTGCCTTGGCTGCCCCCACTACGTTGCATTCGGCTAATTCCTGGAATTCCTGTAGGCCCAATTTTCCTAGCCCGACCCGAATCAAGGCAGCCATCATGCGGCGCATCTGCTGGGGCAGAAATGAATCAGCCTCCACATCAAAGAAAATGAACTTATCCTCTCTCCCAAGCTCGGCTCGAAAAACCCGGCGCACTGGATTTCGACGCCCCAGGCTGCCAGCAAAGGGAGCAAAGCTGCGCTCCCCCAATAACATCCTCGAGCCCTGGCTCATCGCTTCCAAGTCGAGCTCCCCGGAAACCTGGAGAGCTCGATTTCGAAGCAAAGGCGAGCGCAAAGGGCTATTCAATATCACGTAGCAATATTCTCGGCTGCGGGCAGACCGCCGGGCATCAAAATTCCCTGGCACCTCACGGACATCCCTAACGACAATGTCATCCGGCAGGTAGGAGTTCAAAGCCTTGACCAAACTCGACGACGGAAGCGGAGTTTGGGTTTCAAAACTAACTACCTGCCCCCTAGCATGCACCCCAGCATCAGTGCGTCCTGCCCCTTTAATTCTAACCTCCTCTCCAGTCACCCTCTTTATAGCCTTCTCCAGCTCTCCTTGAATCGTAGGGACATTAGTTTGATACTGAAAGCCGCAATAATTTGTCCCATCATACTCAATGAGCAAGGCTAGCTTCATACGAGTTCTAATCGAGCCATTGGGGCCCCATCCCCCTGTCGGCGCCCGAGCTTGATAAGTCTAACGTAACCACCGGGGCGATCAGCATACTCAGGTGCGAGTTCTTCAAAGACCCTCTTCACCACGTCTTTATCGTAGATGAAGGAAAGCGCTCGTCGGCGGGAGTGAAGCCCCCCCGCCTTACCCAGGCTTATCATTTTCTCTGCCAGGGGGCGAACCTCCTTGGCCTTGGCTTCGGTGGTCACCAACTTACCATGCTTTAACAAATCGGTCACCTGGTTACGATAAAGAGCTAGCCGGTGGCTAGTCTTCCGTGAGAGCTTGCGTCCAGCAACCCGGTGCCTCATTTTTCCTCTTTTACCCTAAACTTCTCTTGCAGCTTCCGCTTAAGTTCTTCCATCTCTCTCTCTTCGGGGGCGGCCTCTTCAGTTGCTTTGCCAGCCAGGCCTAAGCTCTCAAGGCGCTCCTGAAGTTCCTCCCAGGCCCTATCCCCAAAATTGCTCAGGCTGAGTAGCTCCTCCTTACTTTTTTTAAGCAGCTCATCCACGCTTTTAACCCCTCCCCGTCGAAGCGCGTTAAGCACCCTCGATGAGAGCCCTAACTTCTCCAGAGGCACTTCTTCACGCTCAACCCCAGCCGTCTCCTCAGGCAATCCTGGCCTCACCTCTTCTTCTGCCACCTCCGGCTGACCAAGCTTGGAGAAAAGCGAAAAATGTTGAATCAGGATTTGAGCCCCCTGACCTAAGGCATCTTCGGGGGAGAGGGCTCCATTGGTCCATATTTCTAGCATCAGTCGGTCGAAATCACTCCTATCCCCGACGCGTGTCTTCTCCACCTTGTAATTTACCCTCCGGATGGGGGTGAAAATAGCATCCACAGGCAGCACACCAAGAGGTTTGCCTCCAACTGTGCCAGCGGGGATATATCCCCTGCCGACCTCCGCGAAGAACTCCACCTCGAGCCTCGCCTCCGGAGAATCCAGAGTTGCCAGATGAAGCCCCGGATTGATAATCTCAAAATCAGCCGAGGGTTTTATATCTCCGGCGCAGACTTCCCCCTCGCCCTCGGCTTCCAAGAAGAGACTACCCGAGTGCCCGGTCAGCGACCGGAGACATATTTCTTTCACGTTAAGCAAAAACTCAATTATGTCCTCCTTCATGTGGGGTAAAGTGGTGAACTCATGTTGCACCCCCTCGATGCGGACAGCGGTCACTGCCGCTCCAGGAAGAGAGCTTAAAAGCACCCGCCGAAGGGCATTGCCCAAGGTGATACCATAGCCTCGCTCCAGTGGCTCGATGACAAAGCGGCCGTAATCACCAGAGCTCTCCTGACGTTCCAGTCTAGGTGATATCTCTAGCTTTATCTCCAGCAACTTGCCTCCTACCTAGCATAGTACTCCACAATAAGCTGCTCATTGATGGTAAACCCGATGTCCTCCCGGGTCGGCTCACCTAAAACCTTGGCCACTAGCTTCTCCTGATCCAGGCTCAGCCAACTGGGAACTTTCACTTCATTTACTCGCTGGGCAGCACTCTGATAGGGGAAATGTTTCTCCTCACCCTCTTTCCAGCTTATAACATCTCCAGGTTTGACCAAGTAAGAGGGGATATCTACCCGACGACCATTAACCCTGAAATGCCCATGGCGAACAAGTTGCCTGGCCTGGGGACGTGACTCAGCGAAGCCAATCCGGTAAATCACGCTGTCCAGTCTCCTTTCCAAAATTCGGAGCAGGTTTTCTCCCGTAAGCCCAGGAAGCCTTTGGGCCATTTCGAAATAGCGACGGAATTGGCGCTCCAAGACCCCATAAATACGCTTGGCCTTCTGCTTCTCCAATAGCCTGAGTCCGTACTCCGAGAGCTTGCGGGGCCGCCTGCTGTGAGCCCGATGTCCCGGGGTAGCATATCGCCGCTCCAGGGGGCACTTTGGAGTGTAGCATCTTTCCCCCTTTAAAAACAGCTTTTCACCATGGCGGCGGCAAAGCCGACAAACTGGACCGGTATAGTGAGCCACGCTAATTCTCCTTTATACCCTTCTCCGCTTCGGTGGACGGCAACCATCGTGAGGTATAGGAGTGACATCCCTGATGCTCAGAATATTTAGTCCAGCCGACTTAAGGGTGCGAATGGCAGCTTCCCGACCGCTTCCGGGACCCTTGATGTAAACATCTACTTGGCGCAATCCATGCTCCATCCCCCGCCTGGCCACCTGCATAGCTGCCTGTTGAGCAGCATAAGCTGTTCCTTTACGCGTCCCTTTAAATCCAACCGTACCAGAGCTTCCCCAGCAAATGACATTCCCCTCCTGGTCGGTGAGGGTGATAATCGTATTGTTGAAGGTGGACTGAATGTAAGCTCGACCATGCACCACCCCCTTTCGTTCCCGTCTTCTGACTCTTGTGGTAGTTCTTCTCCTCGGCACTTTCCCCCCTTACTTCTTCGCTGCACCGCGTCGGCGACCTCTGCCAGCTACAGTCTTGCGAGGGCCTCTCTTCGTCCGAGCATTGGTTCGAGTGCGTTGTCCCCAAACTGGAAGGCCCCGGCGGTGCCTTATCCCACGGTAACTGCCTATCTCAATCAGGCGCTTGATATTAAGCTGTACCTCTTTTCTTAAATCGCCTTCAACCTTGTACCCCTTATCTATAATCTCACGAATGCGGCTCAGTTCCTCATCCGAGAGATCTTTCACCTTCTTGGTCGGGTCAATATTGGCTTTGGATAACACCTCTTTGCTTAGAGTGGGCCCAACTCCATAAAGGTACTGTAGCGAGATCTCCACCCGCTTATTATCTGGGATGTCAATTCCGGCAACTCGGGCCATTCTTGGAAGCCTCCCTCCTCAGGTAAATTATCCCTGCCTCTGCTTATGTTTCGGATTAGAGCAGATGACACGCACGATGCCCCTACGCCGCACTACCTTGCACTTGGCACATCTGGGCTTTACTGACGCCTTTACCTTCATCTCTTAACCCAACCTGTAGGTTATTCTTCCACGGGAGAGATCGTAGGGAGAGAGCTCCACTAAAACCCGATCCCCACGCACTATTCGGATAAAATACTTTCGCATTTTTCCGGAGGCATGAGCTAGAACCCGATGCCCATTAGGCAACTCCACCCGGAACATCCCACTAGGCAAGGGTTCCACAACTGTCCCTTCAACCTCGATCTTTTCCTTTTTTGGCATGACTTACGCCTTAAGCCTGAGTCAGTATCTCTGCCTCCCCATCGGTGATGGCTATGGTATGCTCAAAATGAGCTGAGAGGCTCCCATCAGCGGTGACCACTGTCCACCTATCCGGGAGCACCTTAGTCTTCCAATCACCGGCGCTGATCATCGGCTCCAGGGCCAGGGTCATGCCCTGGCGCAATATAGGACCCTTTCCCGGAGGGCCAAAATTGGGTATCGGAGGTTCCTCATGCATCTCTCGCCCAATTCCATGCCCTACATACTCCCTGACAGGGGAGAAACCTCGAGCCTCGACATAGCTCTGAATAGCATAAGATATATCACTTAAGTGAACCCCAGCTCTGGCCACAGCAATGCCAGCTTCCAAAGCTCCCCGAGTAGCCTCGATAAGCTTTTGAGCTAAAGGGCTTATCTTTCCCACTCCTAGGGTTATTGCAGCATCCCCATGAAAACCTTTGCGGTTTGCAGTTATATCCAGGGAGATTATATCTCCTTCCTGAAGCACTCGATTTCCAGGTATCCCATGAACCACTTCTTCATTCACCGAGGTACAGATGTTGGCTGGGAATCCTCGATACCCCCTGTCAGAGGAAACGGCTCCATGCCTCTTCAGCTCTTCGGCAGCTAAGGCATCAAGCTCATAGGTTTTTATCCCCGGCTTTACCTCCCTAGCCAAGGCTTCAAGAACCCTCGCCACGATCCGGCCTACCTCCCTCATGAGTTTTATCTCATCGGCTGACTTAATAATGATGCCCATTATTTTAGAACTTTTTTAAAGCCTGGAGCAACTCTGTTGCTACTCTTTCCACATCCTTTTCACCATCCACTTGAACGAGCTTTGCTTTCTGGGCATAAAAATCTAGCAGAGGGAGGGTTTGCTCCAGATAAACCTCTATGCGCTTCCTAACGGTCTCCTCTTTGTCATCCTCTCGCTGATAGAGCTCACCTCCACAGAGGTCACACCTCCCGGCAACCTTTGGTGGCTTGCTCCTTACATTGTACACTGCCTGGCAATTCCTGCAAATCCAGCGGCTGGAAAGACGCTTGACCAACTCCTCCTTTGAGACCCTGATATAGATAGCTTTATCGATCTCAACTTCCTTTTCCAAGGCCTCTGCTTGGGACCTATTGCGAGGAAAACCATCCAGAATAAAACCTTGACCCGGACTAAGGCTTGAAATGTGCTCCAGAATTAGCCTTATGGTCACTTCGTCGGGAACGAGCAGGCCTTTTTCCATGTAGGATTCAGCGAGCTTGCCCAGCTCGGTCCCACTATTTGCTGCCTGACGGAAGAGATCTCCCGAGGCGATATGAGCCAGTCCGAACTTCTCAGAAAGGAGGGCCGCTTGCGTCCCTTTACCAGCCCCTGGAGCACCTAGAAAAACAAGCTTCAGCTTTTCCTCTCTCACTTGAGGAATCCCTCATAATGGCGTATCAAGAGTTGAGCTTCCATCTGCCTCATGGTGTCCAGAACTACCCCCACCACGATTAGAAGCCCAGCACTGCTCAGAATCATGAGGTTGGTGGGAGCCACATTGGCCGGGGTGCCCGCTATCCAGCGGGCAAAGATAGGCATGATGGCCACCAAGCCCAGAGCGATTGCCCCTCCCCAGGTAACCCGATTGATCACCCGGTCGAGATAGTCCGCTGTAGTTTTCCCTGGCCGTATGCCGGGAATGAATCCGCCTTGCTTCTGCAGGGTATCGGGGATGTTCTGCTGCTGAAAGATGATCATGGTATAAAAGAAGGTAAAGCCAACGACAAGGAGGAAATATAAGCCCCAGTAAAACCACCAGTAGCTTCCATTAGGGAGAAAAAGGTTCTGAATGTAATTGGCCAGATTAGGATTTTGCCCCACGGGGTTGGCGAAGTAGCTGGCTATTGTCCCAGGAAAGACCATCACCGCTATAGCAAAGATCAGGGGAATCATTCCTGCCGAGTTCACCCGAATGGGCAAATAGGTGCCACCACTCTGGCGGTACACTTTCCCTCCACGGAATATCTGCCGGGAGTACTGCACCGGGATACGCCGATAAGCCTCCGTGAAATATACAATGAAGAATGTAATGGCCAAGAAAAGAATTATCAGTCTCACCACGCCACCGGCTCCAGTAGTGAGGTAACTACGTCCAATATTTGCCGGAAGAGCGGCTACAATCCCGCCAAAGATTATTATGGAAATTCCGTTACCGATTCCATGCTCGGTAATGCGCTCACCCAGCCAGACCAAGAACATGGTGCCCGCTGTGAGGCAGAGTATCATGGCAAAGGTAGGGAGTAGGTTAGCACCTGATAGACCTACTCCGCTGATAGGGGGCTGTGCCATGCCTGAAACGGGACGGCTGAAGAGAACAAGCTGACCATATCCCTGGAGCATGGCCAGTGGAACCGTCAACCAATGCGTGTACTGATCCAGTTTTCTTCTGCCCTCCTCCCCTTCCTGAGACAGCGCCTGAAGCTGAGGTATTATGGGTACCAGAAGCTGCATCACAATCGAGGCAGTGATATAAGGGTATACCCCCATGGCCACAATGCTTAGGTTCCGCATGGCCCCACCGCTGAAGAGATCGAGCATGCCCAGCAGTTGGTTATGCTCAAAAAGCCTGTGCAGGGCCTCCAGATTCACCCCAGGTAGCGGGATATGGGCCAGAAAGCGAAAAATTACCAGGATGCCGAAGGTAAATAGTATCTTTCGGCGCAGGTCTGGAAGATGCAGAGCATCCAATACTGCCTGGAGCAGCTTTGGCATCCCCGGGCTTACTCTTTGCCCTACCAAGGTATCTCCTCCACCTTCCCTCCCGCAGCTCTTATCTTCTCTTCAGCCGTCCGGGAGAACTTGTGAGCTTTCACCACGAGGGAGTAAGTTAAATCCCCACGACCCAATATCTTGATCGGCTTCTTCAGGTTTTTCACCACCCGGCTTTCCACCAGCTTCTTCGGGGTTACTGTATCCCCTTCAGGAAAATTCCCCAGCCTGTCCAGGTTCACGACGGCATACTCCCGGCGGAAGGGGTTGGTAAAGCCTCGGAGCTTGGGTAACCTCATGGATAAGGGGGTTTGCCCGCCTTCGAAGAGAGGATGTACCCCCCCGCCAGAACGGGACTTCTGGCCTTTGAGCCCCCGGGTGGCATAAGTGCCATGTCCACTACCCCTTCCTCGTCCAACTCTCTTGCTCCTGTGCCTCGAGCCCCGAGGGGGGACCAACTCATTCTCCCGCATGAGCTTCCTCCGGAGCCCTTTTCTTTCCCCGCTTGGCCAATTCCTCCTCCGGATCCATTAGCAGGCTCAGGGCTTTAATCGTTGCCGGAACCACATTGATTGGATTGGAACTCCTCAGGGACTTGCTGAGGACGTCTTTTATTCCAGCAGCTTCAATTACAGCATGAATCGCTCTCCCAGCAACTACCCCAGTTCCCGGGGAGGCTGGCTTAAGCAGAACCTTAGCTGCGCCGAACTTAGCCGTCACTTCATGTGTTATGGTGGTTCCTTTCATTGGCACTCGGATGAGGTTTTTCCGGGCCTTGGCGCTGGCTTTTCTTATGGCCTCGGGGATCTCCCTCCCTTTGCCCAGCCCGTAACCCACCCT
>CAZJSO010000055.1:0-8623 GCA_964548795.1 uncultured Dehalococcoidia bacterium
ACCTCTGTCAGCCTTCCCGAGTTTGGGAGCTACACTTCCTCCTCTTGCCCCTCAAGTTGTACTAGGGCGGTGAAAAGGCCTCTGCGCTCCAGAAAAGTAGCTGGTCTGAGCTGACCAGCAAATCTCATCAGGCTCTCCCGTTGAACAGCAAGGATCGGGCAGCTGGGAAGGCGGGATCATTCTTGGCTGGGGGATAGTTGCTCCGGCTCAATCTCCCCCACAGATTCCTCGGGTTCTCCCTCTGAAGGAACGTGGCACTGCGCGGGGATTAATTTTCCGATGATCACGTTTTCTTTCAGCCCCTGCAGCCAATCAACCATTCCCGTAATAGCAGCCTCGGTGAGCACCCTGGTGGTCTCTTGGAAAGAGGCCGCAGCCAAGAAGCTACTGGTGCTCAGGCTGGCCCTGGTTATTCCCAAAAGCACTGGATGAGCTGTGGCTGGTTCGCCGCCTTCGGCCAGAATCTTGGCGTTAGTAGCCTCGAATTCTGATTTGTTGATTAGCTCTCCCGGCAGGATTTCGGTGTCACCGGGTGAGTCAACCTGCACCTTGCGCAGCATCTGGGCCACGATGATCTCAATGTGCTTGTCGTGGATGTTTACTCCCTGAGCCCGGTAGACCTTTTGCACCTCATCCACCAAGTAACGCTGTACCGCTTCGGTTCCCAGAACGCGTAGAATGTCACGAGGGTTAAGAGGCCCTTCGGTAAGTTGATCCCCAGCCTTGACTCGGTCACCATTCCGCACTAATAAGGGAGCAGCGAGGGGAGCAAGGTATTCTCTTTCCTCTTTCTCCTCGTAGAGAACTAGGAGTCTTCCATTCTCTGTCTGCACTTGGCCAGCGACTCGGGCAGATATTGGAGTAGTGGCTGGGAGCTCAGAGGCCTCTTCAGCCCCTTCCACTGGCTCAGCTAGCACGGTGCCAGCCTCAACCCAGGTACCGGAGGCAATGCTTGCCTTGTACCCAGGTGGCAGGGGATACTCATCTTGACCCGTTTGGGAGTTTATCACTTTTATTCTTCGTGCTTCCTCTAGATCCTCGATCTCGACCACGCCATCAATTTCGGCCATGACTGCCTGGCCCTTTGGCGCCCGGGCCTCGAGGAGTTCTTCTACTCGGGGAAGGCCGCTGGTGATATCTAGCCCGGCTACCCCCCCGGTGTGGAAAGTGCGCAAGGTAAGCTGGGTTCCCGGCTCCCCAATACTTTGAGCGGCGATGATCCCTACTGCCACGCCTTTGTCCACTAGCTCAGCTCGGCCTAAGTCTGTCCCATAACAGCGTCGGCAGATTCCTCGCCTCGTGTGGCAGGTCAGTGGAGAACGGACGTAGACCTCTGTGATCCCCGCGGCCACAATTTGATTTGCCTTATCGGCGTCAATTTCCTCATTTCGTTCCACAATTACTTCATGGGTTTGGGGATGAGTTACCGGCCGGGCAGCTAGCCTCCCCACAATCCTTTCAGCTAGAGAAGTCCATAGCCCTTCACCCTTAGTCGGCTCTCGGACCCAGATTCCCTCCTCGGTACCGCAGTCATCCTCGGTCACGATGATTTCCTGCGCTACATCAATGAGCCTTCGAGTGAGGTAACCAGCGTCCGAAGTGCGTAGAGCGGTATCGGCCAGACCCTTGCGGGCACCATGAGTAGAGATAAAGAACTCCAGCACTGAGAGCCCTTCTCTGAAGTTAGCTTTAATAGGGAGCTCGATGATCTTGCCTGATGGGTCACTCATCAGACCTCTCATTCCGGCCATCTGTCTGATCTGCCCGATACTCCCCTTGGCTCCGGAGTTAGCCATCATGAAAACAGAGTTGAAGGGGTCAAAGGCATTTTGCAAACTGGCAGTTAATCTATCAGTAGCTTCAGTCCATATCTTCACCACATTCTCGTAGCGCTCATCTTCGGTGATGAGCCCGCGTTGAAATTGCCTTTCTACCTCGGTCACCCGCTGGTCTGCCTGAGTCAGGATGTCTCTCTTGTCTACTGGAACCCGAAGATCACTGACAGCCATAGTAATGCCCGATTTGGTAGCATACCTGAATCCTAGTTCCTTGATCTTGTCCAGCATTGCAGCAGTTACCTCGTTGCCAAGGCGCCTATGGCACTCAGTGACGAGCTGTTTTAGGCCATTCTTATCTACCAACTGGTTGCGGAAGCCAAGCTCTGGTGGTAGGACCTCGTTGAAGATGATACGCCCCACGCTGGTTCGAATCCTCCCTCCATCCCGGCGAACCTCGATCTCCGCTTGAAGGTCGACCAAACCTAGCTCATAGGCCAGCCGGGCCTCCTCCAAGCTGGAGAACCTTTGCCCTTCTCCCTTGGCCCCTGGCCTGATTCCAGTAAGGTAGTAACAACCGAGGACCATTTCTAGGGTGGGCACTGTCACTGGTTCACCTGAGGCTGGCTTAAGCATATTTCGGCTGCTCAGCATGATTTCCTTAGCTTCTTCAATTGCCATTTTGGAAAGTGGCACATGGACTGCCATTTGGTCGCCGTCAAAATCAGCATTGAAGGCAGCGCAGACCAGGGGGTGAAGTTGGATGGCGCAGCCATCGATAAGTACTGGGTAGAAAGACTGAATACTTATGCGATGGAGGGTGGGAGCTCGGTTAAGAAGCACTGGATGTTCCTGAACCACTTCCTCCAAGATATCCCAGACCTCGGGCTTTCCTTGCTCCACCATGCGCTTAGCGCCGCGAATGTTGTAGGCCAGGCCTCTGGCTATTAGCTTTCGCATGACGAAAGGCTTGAACAGCTCTAGGGCCATGCGTTTAGGCAGGCCACATTGGTCGAGCTTGAGCTCAGGGCCAACTATGATCACTGAGCGGCCGCTATAGTCAACCCGCTTGCCCAGCAGATTCTGCCGGAATCGGCCTTGCTTCCCCCGAAGCATGTCCGAAAGCGATCTGAGTTGGTGCCCGCTGGAGGTAGTCACGGGCCGCCCACGCCTTCCATTGTCAAGAAGGGCATCTACTGATTCTTGAAGCATGCGCTTCTCATTGCGTATGATAACCTCTGGGGCCCCCAGCTCTATTAGCCGCCTGAGACGATTATTGCGATTGATCACCCGCCGATAGAGGTCGTTGATGTCGCTCGTGGCGAAACGGCCCCCATCCAACTGAACCATCGGCCGCAGGTCAGGAGGCAAAACTGGAAGCACTTGGAGGATCATCCACTCTGGCTTTATCCCCCTTTTGTAGAAGGCCTCAACTATTCGCAGCCTCTTCATGGCCTTTTTGCGCCGCTGGCCGGAGGTGGAGTTTATCTCCTCATAAAGTTCCTCCCGCAGCTTGCCCAAGTCAAGGTGGGAGAGGATAGCTTGGACCGCTTCTGCCCCCATTCCCGCTTGAAAAAGGTCTCCCCAGCGCTTCTTCAGCTCTCGGTATTCAGTTACCCCCAAAAGTTCGAGCGGCTTCAGGCTTTCTAGTTCCTTGAGCTTACTTTCAAAATCCTCTCGCAGCTTTGCTTCCTCTAGATCAAGCTGACCCTGGATTCGCTCTATATCCTCTGCGTTACCCTGCTCCTCGGCCTCTTTGATCTTCTCGAGTCTAGTTTCCTGCAGTTGCATTAACTCCAGTTCGAAATCCTCCTTAAGATGCTCTATGGCCCTGCGGCAGCCATCCTCGCTTACCTCAGTAATGATGTATTTCGCAAAGTAGATTACCTGTTCCAATTTTCTCGGTGAAAGGTCGAGGAGGAGTCCGATGCGGCTGGGGACTACTTTGACGAACCAGATATGGGCTACAGGCGCGGCTAGCTCGATGTGCCCTATGCGCTCTCGCCTTACCCGTGAAGTAGTTACTTCAACCCCGCATTTCTCGCAAATGACCCCCTTATAGCGCATCTTCTTATATTTGCCACAATAACACTCATAGTCCTTGGTGGGGCCGAAGATTCGCTCACAGAAGAGGCCATCTTTTTCTGGCCTTAGGGTACGGTAATTAATGGTTTCCGGCTTAGTTACCTCACCGTATGACCAGCTCCTGATTTGCTCTGGTGAGGCTATTGAAAGGCGGATCCCGCAGAAGTCATTCAGTTCCGGCATCGTCTATTTCCTCCGTCTCTGGGCCAGTTAGATTTATCCCCAATCTTGGCAACTCTCGCTGAGCGGACTCCAGAGGAGTTACTTCTTCTTCTCTGCCAATTATCTCCACTGCTAACCCCAAGCTCTGCAATTCCTTAACCAACACTTTGAAGGACTCGGGTACACCAGCACCTAAGACCTCCTCGCCCTTAATGATAGAACCGTAAGTTCTGACCCGGCCTATCACATCGTCCGACTTGACGGTAAGCATCTCCTGGAGATTGTAGGCTGCACCATAGGCCTCTAAGGCCCAGACTTCCATCTCGCCGAACCTTTGTCCGCCAAATTGAGCTTTTCCTCCTAAGGGCTGCTGGGTGATGAGGGAATAGGGGCCAGTGGAACGAGCATGAATCTTGTCCTCTACTAGGTGAATCAGCTTCATTAAGTACATGCAACCCACAGTCACCGGCTGATCAAAAGGCTCTCCAGTACGCCCATCATAAAGTACCATTTTACCAGAAATAGGTGGTGCTACCCTTTTCTCAATGTATAATTTCTGGACTGCTTCTCCTAGATCGCGGTTCTCCCAGTTAAGAGCATCTTCTTGCCCCTGCTCTGCCAGCCAGAGTTTGAGGCAAGCTTTCCTGGCCTCACCGCGGATTTCCCGGCTGAAAAGCCGTTCGCCGTCAAAGCCTTGCTCTGCTAGCCAGTCTTTGGCTCTCTCTATTAGCTTGGCTGGCTCTTCTTCCAGACCTGAGTTCTTGACCTTTTGCAGGAACCATACTCGAGCTAGGGCATCCTCGATATCAATTTCCTCAGCCCCGTTGAAAACCGGGGTGAGAACCCTGAAGCCAAGTGACGCGGCAGCCCATCCAAGATGTGCTTCGAAAAGTTGCCCCACATTCATTCGAGAAGGGATACCTAGGGGGCTAAGAAGAACATCTACTGGACGACCATCCGGAAGATAGGGCATGTCCTCTACTGGCAGAATCTTGGCAATTACTCCTTTATTGCCGTGACGACCAGACAGCTTGTCTCCCTCTGAGACCTTCCGCTTCTGTGCTACGAATACCTCGACCATCTGGGTAACCCCGGGATCCAACTGGTCCTTGTTTTCACGTGAGAGAACCCTTACCCCGATGACCTTCCCTGACTCACCATGGGGCATTCGTAGAGAGGTATCTTTGACATCCCTCGCTTTCTCGCCAAAGATAGCTCGGAGTAGCTTTTCCTCTGCAGTGAGCACCTTCTCACCTTTGGGGGTAAGTTTGCCCACTAGGATGTCACCGGAGGAGACCTCAGCCCCAACGCGAACTATTCCTCGTTCGTCCAAGTTACGCAGGCTGGCTTCACCAACGTTAGGGATGTCCCGGGTTATTTCCTCAGGGCCAAGTTTCGTCTCTCTGGCCTCGATTTCATATTTCTCGATGTGAATCGAAGTAAATTTGTCCTCTCGAACCAGTCTCTCCGAAATGACAACCGCATCCTCGTAGTTGTAGCCTTCCCAGCTCAGGAAGGCGCAAATGACATTTTGACCTAAGGCTAACTCTCCCCGGTCAGCGCAGTAGCTATCGGCTAGGACTTCGCCCTTCCTCACCCGTTGTCCCTTGTTCACCACTGGGTGCTGATTGATGCAGGTACCTTGATTGCTCCGACAGAACTTTCTCAGGGGATAGACATATTCTTCCCCGTCATCACCTCGAAGGATTACCCTTTCTGCAGTGGCTGAGGTTATTTCTCCTTCTACCGGAGCAAAAATAACCTGTCCGCTGTTGCAGCCCACTTCGCGCTCCATACCTGTGCCAATGATCGGAGATTCAGGGCAGATAAGAGGAACAGCCTGGCGCTGCATATTGGATCCCATCAGGGCCCTATTGGCATCATCATGCTCTAAGAAGGGAATAAGTGCAGCGCTCACACTCACTATCTGGTTGGGGGAGATATCCATGAAGTCGACCTTCTCTGGGCTCTCTTGCAAGAATTTCTTGCCTTGTCTGGCCTCAATCCTGTGCTCAGCGAATTCGTCTTTTTCGTTCAACGAGGCTGAGGCCTGTGCGATGACGTAGTTTTCCTCTTCATCGGCTGAGAGGTATGCTATCTCTTGGGAGGCAAAGGGTTTCACCTTAATTCTCTGTGGCGGTAGGCTGGCAATTTTATGGGCCAGTCCCTCGTCTAGTTCTGTTCCGGCTTCAGCTAGCAAATTCCCCATCTGGTCGAGCACTGGTTCACGCAGAGTCCTTCCTACCAGTTTTTCAAATTCATTTTCTACCTCTCGGATCACCCGGCGGTAAGGGGTCTCGATAAAGCCATACTCGTTGACCCTGGCATAGGTAGCCAAGGATGTAATCAACCCGATATTACGCCCCTCAGGTGTTTCAATGGGACAAATCCTGCCATAGTGGGAATGGTGGACATCGCGAACCTCGAACCCGGCACGCTCCCGAGAGAAGCCACCCGGACCTAATGCGGAGAGCCTTCGTTTGTGAGTTAACTCCGCCAAGGGGTTTGTCTGATCCATAAACTGAGAAAGCTGGAAACTGCCGAAGAACTCCCTTACAGCGGATATCACGGCACGGTTGTCCACCAAATTAGCTGGGGTAGCAGCACTGGGAGAAATAAGGCTCATTCTCTCTTTAATGGCTCGTTCTAGGCGAAGCAGTCCTGCCTGAAGTTGACTCTGTAGAAGCTCTCCTACTGCTCTTACCCGCCGATTTCCGAGGTGGTCAATATCATCGGGGGAATCAAGACCATTATTGATCATCAGAACTCGGCGCACAATGGCTACTAAATCTTCTGGGGTAAGGGTCTGTTGCTCTGGTGGAAGATCAAGCCCGAGCCGGGTGTTCAGCTTGTAACGGCCGCCCTTGCCCAGCCGATAGCGTCGGTAATCGAAAAATAGGGCATGAAGTAAGCCCCGGGCATTCTCAACCGTAGGGGGCTCTCCTGGCCTCAGTCTGCGGTAGAATTCCAGTAAGGCTTCAGTTTCACTTCGGATTAGGGGGTCCTTCTCAATGGTACTCCTGATGTAATGGTGCTCAGGATCAATGTCCACATCGGCGAAAAGTTCAAAAAGTTCCTCATCGCCCCCATAGCCAACAGCCCGAAGTAGAATGGTGACCGGGATCTTGCGCTTGCGGTTTATCTTTACCAAGATTACTCCCCGGCTGGTCGTTTCGAATTCCAACCAAGCACCGCGATCGGGTACAAGCTTGGCTAGACACAGTTGGCGTCCGCTCGATGGATCCCTCAGGGTGGTAAAGTAAACGCCAGGGGACCGGATGAGCTGATTCACTACTACTCTCTCCGCGCCATTGACAATAAAAGTCCCTGTCGCGGTCATCACGGGGAAATCACCCATGAAGACCTCTTGTTCCTTGATCTCACCGGTCTCTTTCACGATCAGTCTGGTTTTAATCTTCAATGGGGCTGCGTAGGTCAATTCTCTCTCCCGGCATTCTTCTTCTGAGTACTTGGGTTCGCCGAACCGGTGCTCTAGGAAGTAAAGCTCTAACCGGGTGCCAGTGTAGTCTTTAACGGGTGAGATATCCCCGAAGAGTTCCCTCAGGCCCTCCTCTTGGAACCATTCGTATGATCTACGCTGAATTTGAATGAGGTCGGGAACCCCTAGGACCTCCCGGACACGGCCATAAGATACCCTAGAGGGTGGGCTTAGAGAAAGCGCTAGGGTAGCGTGGCTCATCCTCAGCATTTTGTGAAAAGGGGCAATACACTCATGAAAGAGTACAACAGCCGATTAATAAATAGGAACTGGAAGAAACCGAGGTAAGTTATCCAGAGAGCTACTAAGACGGCATCACTTAGTTACAATACCATATTTTAGCGTGTTTGTCAACGCTGCGAATTAAATCGCATCCCGTCCTCCCATTTCAGGTGAGGAATTTACCCTCCAATACAGATTCAAGTTTCTGTGTCAATATTCAAGGCAAATAAAATGGCTCTATTTACTAGAGCCATTTTATCGGGGGGAAGCACGGTAATTCGCTCAGTCAAAAGCGACTTTGGGATGGTCATGATATTGTCTAGGTTAACTACGCAATTATCTGGCATGCCATCCTCCGTGCTTAGAGGAACCTCCACCGGAATATGACGCACAGTGCGTGTTATGACTGCAATAGTAACCGATGTCCTCACTCTGTAAGCGGCATCCCGTGAAAGCAACAACACCGGTCTTCTACCGACAGGGGCAGGTAAATCTGCCCACCATACCTCGCCACGCCGCACTACCAAGACTCCTTAGAAAGCACTTGGCCAGCCAGAGCCGATTGAGCCTCACCTAGCGCTGGCTCCTCAGGTATGCGCTTGTATCCCTCTGTGTAAAGCCTGTCCATTTTCTCGTACTGTACTTGTTTCAAATATTGCTGACAAGCCTCGCGAATCAGCTCGGACCGGGGTCGCCCTCGTTTTTTAGCTGCATCATCAAGGGAACCAAGGAGCTCTTCATCAATTGGTACTTGTATTACTTTCTTTGGCACTTACGACCTCCACATATATTTCCACATCATTATACACAGTGCTCTACGAAGAATCAAGTACGTGTGCTGGCTGACCACGTAGGTAACACTTCTTCAATATACTCTATC
>CAZJSO010000056.1:0-8572 GCA_964548795.1 uncultured Dehalococcoidia bacterium
AGAAGAGGAGAGGGCCTTTGACGCCAGCATGTTTAATGCCGAACTCCGAAGTTCAGGGAGTTCAGGAGGTGAGAGCATGGGTAACAGACAGAGAAACCCTGAGATCATTGTGAGAGATGGGAAACCGGTAGCGGTTATCCTAGATATAGACGTATATCGGGAGATGTTGGAAGAACTGGAGGACATAGAGGACTTGAGAGCACTTGAGGAAATGAGGAGCAAGCCCCTCAAGTTCAGGAAGCTAGAGGATTTCCTTAATGAATATACGCCAGGTGTACGAAGTCTACCTTGAAAGGGCAGCCGAGAAAGACCTCAAGCGCCTAACGTCTGAAAATTTTTATCGCCTTATCCAATCCGTCAAAGCTTTGGCCAAGAATCCTAGGCCACCAGGTTGTCGGAAAATCTCTGGTTCGATGAATGACTGGCGTATCAGAGTTGGAGACTACCGAGTCATCTATGAGATTGATGACCAGGAAAAAGCGGTAAGAGTCATGCGTGTAAGGCATCGCCGGGAGGCGTACCGCCTTTAAGATTTAGTCCAGGAGCTAGTGCGTCGAGGAGATGCCGGAGTTTAAGCTCGTCTCGGACTTTAAGCCCACCGGAGATCAGCCTCAGGCCATCGAGAGCCTCAGATCTAGTTTCACAACAAATTCCTCAGCGTATTGAGTTTTATAGAGACTTGTCCCTTATAATGAGCTATAATATAAGCCCGACAGGAAGATTAGGAGGGGTTTGTGAAGTTCGTCGTAGTTGTTGAACAGGATGAAGATGGCACGTTCGTCGCTGAGTGTCCAGCCATCCCTGGGTGTATAAGTCAGGGTAGAACAGAACAGGAAGCCCTGGAAAATATCAGGGATGCCATTAAGCAATGCCTGGAGGTGCGGGCGGAAAGAGGGATGCCTCTTAGGGTGCAGACGCGTGAAATAGAGGTTCCCGTCTAGTGAAATTGCCCGTTCTTAGCGGCCGTGATGTTGTAAAGGTCTTCCAAAGGCTCGGATGGGAGGTAGCGCGTCAGCGAGGGAGCCACATTATCTTGGTAAAGGAAGGCCACATTGCCACATTATCGGTTCCCGATCATAAAGAGATTGCGAAGGGGACATTAAGGAAGTTAATTGCTCGAGCTGGCATAACGGTTGAAGAGTTTATGGAAGCAATGCGGTAGGCAAAGTTTCAGCTTCGCTTAAAACACCGTGAAACCTTTACCTCGATCTACTTAAAGAGTCATAGGCCTGGATAACAAAGTGTCGGAGTTTAAGCTCGTCTCGGACTTTAAGCCCACCGGAGACCAGCCCCAGGCCATCGAGAGGCTGGCCGAGGGAGTAAGGCGGGGTTATAAGCACCAGACTCTGCTGGGGGTGACGGGTTCGGGCAAGACCTTCACCATGGCCGGAGTGATAGAGCGGGTGCAGAAGCCCACCCTGGTCATCTGTCACAATAAGACCCTGGCGGCCCAGCTCTGCAGCGAGTTCCGGGAATTCTTCCCGCACAATGCGGTGGAGTACTTTGTGAGCTACTACGACTACTACCAGCCGGAAGCCTATATCCCCCGCACCGACACCTACATTGAGAAGGAGACGGACATCAATGAAGAGATCGACCGCCTCCGCCATGCCGCCACCCGGGCCCTCATGACCCGGAGGGATGTCATCATCACCGCCTCGGTCTCCTGCATCTACAGTCTCGGCTCACCCCAGGAATATTACAGTTTTGTGCTTAGCCTGAAGAAGGGCGAAAAGCGTAACCTCGACCGGATCATGCGGCGCCTGGTGGAGATGCAATATGAGCGGAACGATATTGACTTTACCCGGGGGAAGTTCCGCCTTCGTGGAGATACCCTTGAAATTCAGCCCTCCTATGAGGAGCTGGCGGTGCGGGTGGAATTCTGGGGGGATGAGGTTGAGCGGATCGTGGAGATAGACCCGCTCACCGGTGAGCTCTTGGGCGAGCGTGAGGAGATAGATATCTTCCCGGCCAAGCACTTCGTCACCTCTCGAGAGAAGCTGGAGGCGGCCATCGCCGATATTGAGAAGGAGCTGGAGGAGCGGGTGGAAGAACTCAAGTCTCAGGGGAAGCTGCTGGAGGCCCAGCGGCTTCAGGCCCGCACCCGCTATGACATGGAGATGCTCCGTGAGGCAGGGTATTGCACCGGCATCGAGAACTACTCCTGCCACCTCGCCCGCCGCCATCGCCCCACCAATGGCCGTCTGGCCCGTCCTTGTGGACTACCTCCCTGGACGCTTCTGGACTACTTCCCGGATGACTTTCTACTCATCGTTGACGAGTCTCACATGACCGTTCCCCAGCTTCACGCAATGTACTATGGCGACCGCTCCCGCAAGGAGACGCTGGCCGAATATGGCTTCCGTCTCCCTTCCTGCTTGGATAACCGCCCCTTGAGCTTCGAGGAATTCGAGGCCCGGATAAATCAGGTCATCTACACCTCCGCCACCCCCGGCCCCTATGAACTTGAGCACAGCCAGCAGGTGGTGGAGCAGCTCATCCGCCCCACCGGCTTGTTGGATCCCACCATCGAGGTCAAGCCTACCGAGGGCCAGATTGACGACCTCATAGGTGAAATAAGAAAGAGGGTGGAGAGGGGCGAGCGGGTGCTGGTGACCACGCTCACCAAGCGGATGGCCGAGGAGCTCTCTGACTATCTTCGGGAGCTGGGGATAAAAGTCCACTACCTCCACTCGGAGATAGAGACCCTTGACCGGGTGGACATCCTACGAAACCTGAGGTTAGGGGTCTACGACGTTGTGGTAGGGATAAACCTGCTACGGGAGGGGCTTGACCTTCCCGAGGTGAGCCTGGTAGCTATTTTGGATGCCGACAAGGAGGGCTACCTGCGCTCGGAGACGGCGCTGATCCAGACTATGGGACGGGCTGCCCGCCATATCGAAGGCCATGCCATCATGTACGCCGACACCATAACCGAGTCCATGCGCCGGGCCATAGAGGAGACCAACCGTCGCCGCCAGATTCAGGAATCCTATAACTATGAGCATGGCATCACTCCCCAGGGGATTAAAAAAGCCATCCGTGATATCACCGACCAACTGCGCCAGGTAGCTGAGCCAAAGCCAGAATATGCCGTAGCCGAGATGCGCAAGGACGACCTTGTCCGGCTCTTGAAGGATCTGGAATCACAGATGAAGGCTGCGGCCAGGGATCTGGAGTTTGAGAAGGCGGCCATGCTGCGAGACCAGATCTTCGAGCTTCGCAAAACCCTGGCAACGGAGGACGATATCAGCCTGGTGAGGCAAAGTCGCCGCAGAGAAAAAAGAGGGTTTCGTCCGGCCAGAAGATAGCTTTGGGGAGGCTGCAGCTAGGCTTAACCGGCGAAGATTTTGCGGCCGCTGCTGGAGAACTTTAGAATCTCGGCAAAGTTGTTGATCTTAACCAGATTGTTGCTCTCTTTGGTGCCATCATAGGTAACGGAGATCCAGGGCTTCCCGTATTTGGCGCTTAAACTCTCGGACATGGCGGCCACAATGCCTCCCGGCATGCAGCCATGAGGCATGACCGAGATAACGCCGGCAAACCTGGGATCCTTCATCCACTCAACCCCGGCCCCGATACTGAGAACGGCTTCGCTGCCACACTTCGGGGAGAGGTATTGCTCAGTAAAGGAGAGGATTTCCTTTATCGAGGGCTCCACCGGACCAAGAAAGTCCTTGAATCTGCTGGCCACCGCATGCTCATCATGAATTTGGACCAGCATTTTTATGTAACCCCTGAGCGCTTTCTTAATTTGTCGCTCCCTGAGGCCATCCTCAACATTCCGATGAGAGGTGTATTTAATCCACTCTCCAAATGGCGAGACGATGACTTCCAGGCCAGCATCCTCACAGACCTTTACCAAGTTGCTGTTACTAAAGCTGTTGCTCCGGAGGAAAATCTCACCGTTGATTCCCACCAGCGGTCTCTTGGGCTTGTGGGGGTCAACCAACGATTTGAATTTAACCATCGCCTCTGTTAGGAGATCATCAAAGGGCTCTTTGCGGCGTACCCGGTCGGCAATCCGAGATAGGAACTCCTGAAAGAGCTTGTCCGCAGTGCCCGGAGACTTCTCATAAGGTCTGGTATGCCAGAGTAGCCTCTCCAGATAATCCACCGCCACTATTCCCCTCCAGGCCAGGCGCTCGAAGGCAGAGCCTAGGCCCAGATCACGATAAGCATTATTCGATACCGTAGTTCGCATTGGGAAGTTGAAGCCAGCCTCTCGCAGTATCCGCCCTTGCTCGAGGGCATATTTTCCTAGTCGGCAGGGTCCATAGGCACCGGCCATGAACCCTTCAATTGAATTTAGATCAACATCGCCGTTCTCATAGAAGAATCTCAGAAAATCGCCCAGGGTTACACGATAAGGTAGGCACTCCTTCCCGCTGGTTACTTTGCTGGCGTGGAGGAGGGTGCGCTCATCGGGAGGAGGAAGCACAATGGCATGGACACCGAAGGGCTCCATGGCGGCGGCCACAACCTCAATGTGGGGACACATTCGTGGGGCGATGATGGTCTTCTTGTTTGAACCGTCTAGCGTAGGAGCTGCCCGATAGATCTTTTCCCTGGCAGGAGCGCTGTACTCCTTGCTGGAGCGAGCAAAACCCGTGATAGTGTCGACGAAGGCTTCCAGGCGAGTAACAATACCTGCCTCAGCTGCATGTTCATCAATTTCTAACTGACCCATGGGTTTCCCGCCCATGATGTCTTCCACCAGGTTTAGGATGAAAGAGTTCGGGCCGCAGCCAAAGTTTGTCAACGCCAATCCGTATAAATGCGGGTTGGAGGCAGTCAGAACAGCGGCGGCAACATACTTACTCTCGTAGATCCAGTAAGGGCGGTCAGTATACTCCTTAACATTGACCGCAGACAGCGGCAGGAAATCGAGCGGTATGGGCACCACACCAAGCTGGGCCAGTTTTTCCGCTATCCCTAGATTAGCCCCGGAATCCTGGGACATATAGGCTCGGGCGAAGAGAACCACTCCCAACTTTCCTTCCTGGACGATCTGTTCTAGTAGCTTCTTGCCTTGCTCCTGCAGGGCTTCCTCGAAGTCCCGCTGTGCCGCTAGGCCAGCAAGGGCAGCCATTCGTCCCTGCTTCCTGCTGAATCCCATGCGCACCGCCACCTTTGTAAGGCTGTTTATGAGATCCTGGCTACCTTGACTTAGATCAACTAATGGGATGAGTAGCTTATCCCCAAGGTCAAGGGCCTGGCGTATTATAAACGGTGAGGCTTGAATTAGCGGGCAGGCGTACTTCTGATTTTCATCCCCTTCCTTATGGCCCAGCCGGATGCAACTGGGAAAGAGCAGGAAGTCGACCTTGTCCTTGAGGCTAGCTGCGTGGCCATGCAGGAGCTTTACGGGGAAACAACTGTCAGTGTAGCTAAGCTCAACGGCCTGCTCCATTATTCGTCCATTGGTCTTGCTGGAGAGGACTACCCTCGCTCCCAGGGCATTGAGAAATCCGATAAACAAGGGGGCATAGTCGTGAATGAGCAGGGCCCGAGGAATCCCAACAGTGGGCCCTCTTCCCGAATCCTCCCTATACTCCTTAAGCAGCAACCTCTCCCGCTCATCGAAGGCCGTCTCCAATCTCTCCCGGCTGATGGTGCTGTCGAAAAGGTCGCAGCGGCTGCCATAGAAGGTGGGCTTCTCCCCAGGTAACTGTAGGCGGCTTATGGTGCAGTTGTTAGGGCACTTGTGGCAAATGAAGGTCTTCACCCGATAGTCTGCCTCAATGATGTGGCGGAATCCCTTAAATTTTGATTCCCTGCCAGCTATCTCCTCCTTGGCCAGGAGTGCCGCCCCGATGGCACCGCTGACCTCCTTATGTTCTGGTACGATTATCTGGCGACCCTCCAAGGCTCGATTAAAAGCAGAGACGACGGCATCGTTGTAGAAGACCGCCCCGGTGAGAATCACCTTCTCACCTAGCTTGCGGTGCTCCACTACTTTGGAAAGGTAATTCCCGGCGATGGAGTTGGCCAAGCTGGCAGTTATGATTTCCAGCGGGACGCCTTCTTGCTGAGCTGAGGCAACTGCTTGTCCCATGAAGGCAGCGCAGCGAGTGCCCAGGTCAATAGTGTAAGGTGCCTGGAAGGCCAGCTGGGCGAATTGTCCGTCCTTAACCGTAACGTCGAGCATCTCCGCCAGCTCATCAATGAAACTGCCCGTCCCAGCAGCGCAAGCTTTGTTCATTTGATAATCAACCACGACGCTGTGGCGTTTGATAACGAGCTTGGAATCCTGGCCTCCTATCTCGATGATGTCAGCTTCAGGGTCTATCTCTGCCGCAGCTCTGGTCTGGGCGGTGATTTCATTTTTAATGAGGTCCGCCCCGATAAAGCCGCCGACCAGGTATCTCCCGGAGCCGGTAACGCCCACCCCAGCTATCCGGGCGTTATCGCCTACCTGTCTCAGCAGATTTCGAAAAACCTCCTTGATGGCTTCCAGAGGCCTGCCTGCAGTCATGAGGTAATGCTTGGCCACGATGTTCTTGCCCGACTCGTCAAGTATAACTGCCTTAGTGCTGGTGGAACCGACATCTACCCCTAGGTAGCCAGTAAACGGTTTGTCCACCTTTGACCCAGTCCAGGCAGTTGATTGGGAGACCTTCTTTAGCTTGGGCATGGTAAAATAACGTTGTTTGGCGTCCTCCTCGGGTGGGATGATTACCTTAGCACTCTTTCCAGATTCTCGGGCCAGCAGAGCAGCGCCAAGCGCCTCGAGATGCAAGTAATGCTCCGGCACAATTGCCTGCAGTTCACGCCCATTCCTCGCCGAGAGGGCTTCATTAAGAGACCTGAGGACAGCGGCATTGGCAGCCACACCGCCAGTGAAGTAAACTGGCTCCTGGAAAGGCCCCTTCTTGAAGGAGACAACCAGTCGGGCCACGCTATCGCAGAGAGCGTGGAGCATGGAGCTTACCTGGACACCTTTTTGCTGCATATGTATAAGGTCGGTCTTGGCGAAGACACTGCACCGGGCAGCGATCCTTGGCGCAGCTTCTTCATCCTCCAAAGCGAGCCTCGAGAAATCTTTCAGGCTGATCCCCAGTCTATAGGCCTGCTGCTCTAGGAACCGGCCAGTGCCCGCAGCACAGAGGGGGTTGGAGGCCACCTTCCACGGCTTCCTCAGCCCGTCCTCCAGTTCTATGACAAGGGAACTCTGACCACCAATCTGAATGATCGTCTTGGCCTCCGGGTGGGAGCGGAGAAGGCCTGAAGCGATGGCGAGGGGACTGCTATAAGCCGACCAGCCCAGTTCCTTGGGGATGACCCCCTTGCTGGTACCGGAGACCCCAGCGGAGGTGATTTCACTGAGGGCGATTCTTTCAGCCAATCGGTAGAGGAGCGCTCTGACGGCAGCTTTATGACCAGTAGTAACCCTCTCGGCATCAAATTGGGCTAGTCTGTAATCTTCGGTAATGAGGGCGAGTTTGGCGTTAACTGAACCGATATCTAAACCTAAAAAGTACACTGCTGGCGTAATTTTAGCACAAATGTGGCCCTTTTGGTAAAGCAGGCTACTTCTCACCGCAGGCCAGCTCATTTAGCCAGGACATTTGCTGGACATTTCCCTTCAATTCCTTTATACTAGCGCATGGATTGTTTGAAGCGGCCTTTAACTCCCTGGATTGCAGTTGAATAGGGAGGCTGTGTAATCAATTCCAAAGATTTTTGGGAGAGGAACGCAAAATGAAGATACTTTTCATCTACCCCCGGTATCCTAATACTTTCTGGAGCTTCAAGCACATCCTTAAATTTGTCTCCAAGAAGGCCGCTTTCCCCCCACTGGGTCTGCTCACTGTGGCGGCCATGCTTCCCCAGGACTGGGAGAAGAAGCTGGTGGATATGAATATAGCCAGTCTCCAAGACAAAGACCTGCGATGGGCAGACTACGCCTTTATTAGTGCCATGATCGTACAAAAGGACTCAGTGAAGGAAGTCATTCGAAGATGCAAGCAACATGGCCTGAAAGTTGTTGCTGGAGGGCCGCTCTTCACCACCGGGTATGAGGAGTTCCCCGAGGTGGATCATCTGGTGCTGGGCGAAGCCGAGGTTACCCTGCCGCAGTTTCTGGAGGATCTGAGAAAAGGCTCCCCCAAGCGCCTATACCTCTCGAAGGAGAGGCCAGACATCACCAAGACGCCAGTGCCCTTATGGGAGCTCATCAACCTCAAGCACTACGCCTCAATGACCGTTCAGTATTCTCGTGGCTGTCCCTTCGACTGCGAATTCTGTGACATCACCAGGATGTATGGACGAGTACCCCGGACGAAAGAGCCGGAGCAACTCCTGCGGGAGCTTGATGCCTTGTATGAGCAAGGATGGCGGGGGTCGGTATTCATCGTCGACGACAACTTCATTGGTAACAAGGCTAAGGTTAAGAGGCAACTGCTGCCAGCAGTCATCGAATGGCAGAAAAGGAAGGGCCATCCCTTCACCCTTTTCACCGAAGCCTCTCTAAACCTCGCCGATGACGAAAAGCTCATGCAGTTCATGGTTGAAGCCGGCTTCGACAAGGTCTTCGTGGGCATCGAGACCCCCATTGAGGAGAGCCTTG
>CAZJSO010000057.1:0-8559 GCA_964548795.1 uncultured Dehalococcoidia bacterium
AAGATGGATGAGGCAAATGAGTTCTTGCTTAAGGCTTTAGAAAAATTAAAGAAGGGTAACAGGTAAGTTTTTTCAAAAAACCTGAAGAGTCTTCCAGTTTGTCAGCTTGGCTATTACGGGCTGGTACGAGAGCCGGGGCTTAACCCCGGCTCTTCACGATGTCTATTCCGAACACCGATTAGCTCCTTTAATATTGTCTTCAATTCGTGGCAGAATATCCCATCAATACTTTCTGGAGCAAAGCTCTTCTCCTGGACTTTCTTGCTCTCTCTCATTTCATCAGCGTTCACATAAGGCGAATGTCGGACCCGTTGTTTTATCGCTTCATAGAGGGGAGCCCCATTTTGGGACTGCTCGGTGTTAAAGGCCATAAATGATGGGTGGGAGAGATCTAAACCAATTCCATTTTATCGAGGCGCCGAATCAAATAATCCCGCTCAGCAATTAGACGGCGGACATCCCGGCCATTCACATAAGGACAATTACGGCCATGGTCGCATTTCATCCCAGCGACCCCCTTACATCGTTTGCCCTTCTTGTCTCAGCGTCCCAGCCAATAAACTCATCCCTGGGGGCGCACTTCCAGGCCGCCGACCCAAAGAGAAGGCAGGCAAGAGGGTTTTGCCTATGGTCAAAAACTATATATTTGATATTCTCGCCTACGGTGCTACGGAAACCGAGGTAATGGTATCGGGCAAGCAGGCATTGAAAGAGATGCAGAAGACCGGGTTCCTCAACCAGCTGGATTTGCACCGGCTCAAGGTCACCCAGGCCGCTGGCAGCACGCCAATCCCATAGAAGGGATAGCTCCTTGGAGAGCCGAGTACGATTGAGGGATGGATTGGCTTCAATCAGCCGGCGAATTAACTCAACGTCATCCCTGGTTATTTCCCGCCCTTGAACTCTTATTGTCTCATCCATCGATATCATCGTAGCATAAAGATGAGACGGAGTCCAGCCCTGTAATAACAAATTATTGACTTTTTGCCAATCCTGGTGAAAAAATTCCCAAGACTCTTGACAGCGTAGGGGGGGTTGATATAGTATATGCTAGAAATTTTGGTAAAACTAAACTCTTACGCCAAAACTACTTGTGGGTGGGGCAGTGTTTCAAGTTCTCGTAGAATTTTAGCGGCTTCCTGAGTTGAGGGTTTCGCTGCAGGGGTGGATAAGTAAGGTGGAGGTGGAAGATGTCCCGAGGCAAGATCTTGGTGGTGAGCGGACAGCCCAGAGCCCTGGCGGACCTTATTCCCTCTCTGGCCAGTGAAGGCTTTGAGGTGACCGGGGCTCCCCCCACCCCGGAGGTATTTAAGCAATTACGGAAGGGAGATTGGGACATCGTTCTGCTAAGCGCCCCTCCCCAGATCCCTGAGGGGACCCCTCCGGCAAGTAGGGCTCCGGCGGTGGTGCTGGTGAGGCCAAGGAGTGGCAGCACCATAGGCATTTTCAGTGGCTCCGAACCTCATCTTCTGCCACTTGAGCCCGATCCCGACGTGCTGAGCTACCTTCTAGGCGAAGCCCAATCTCTACAGGAAGAATCGGTGGAAGAGGTGCTGGCCCCCTTGCTTAAGATGGTTGAACTTCTGGAGAAGGACAATGTCTCCCTGGAGTCAATTTTGAAGGAGCTGGCAGGGAAGATCGAAGCGGAATATGCCGCCATTATGATCCGGAAGGGAAAACAACTTGGACCAATCTGCACTTTTAGCCAGAGGGGGGAGAGCCCCACGCTGACCCGGGAACTGACCGCGCTGGCCTACCCGGTGGTAGAGGAAGGTAAACCACTTATTCTGCTTGATGGGAACTCCCCCGACCCCGAGATCCAGAGCAGGTTCAGTCAGCTTGGTATCTCCTCCGGCTTCCTGCTTCCCCTAAGGGTGCAAGTGCGCCCGCTGGGAGTGATAGGGTTTTTACGCTTCAAAGGACAGTTTACGACCCACCAGGTGGATAAGGTAAAAGTCACCTGCACTGCAGTGGCCTTGACTCTGGAAAACAGCCAGCTCAGGGAGGAGATGAAGTTACGCGGAATAGCAGCGGAAGAATATAAGCCGATTCTGGAGCAGCGACGAAGAGAAATAGCGGGCCTCAATCGCCTTCTTCGTGACCAGCAACGAAAGCTACAGGAGATAGAAGAACTGTATCAATCCCTTCGACTCCGTTATGTCAATCTGCTGAAGTCCATGGTATCCCTCATGGAGACCGGCGACCCCTTAGGGAAAGGGCGCTCTGCTCTAGTGGCCGAGTGGATTGTCCCCCTGGCTGAGGCACTGGGGGCAAAAACTGAGGGGCTGGCCGAGGCTGCCTATCTGCATGACGTGGGGGAGGTCGGTAGCCTGAGCCAGGAGCTAAGCTTTGAGGAAAAAGAGGAGCAGCTTAAAGCGCACCCGCTTCTGGGGGAGAAACTGGCTCAGGAGATGGGACTTCCTAAGGAGATCTGTCAGGCGATTCGGCATCATCACGAGAACTGGGATGGCAGCGGTTATCCTGAGGGGCTGGCTGGCGAGAAAATCCCGCTGGTAAGCCGGCTGCTGCGTGTACTGGATGAGTGGGCTGGGTACATTTTGACTGAGGGGTTCAGCGAGGAGGGAGCTTTAGCTCGCCTGAAAGCTCAGGCGGGAAAGGAACTTGATCCTCAGATTGTGGAGGCTTTCTCAGGGCTGCTGAAAAAAGCCGAGCCGCCACCCGAGGTTGAACTCGTTTCCACGGTCTCCCATGAGCTTCGTTCTCCTCTCGCTTCCCTTGTCGGGTATAGCGAATTGCTTGCCTCCCTGGAAAACCTTGATCCGGTGGCTAAGAAGCGAGCTGAGGAAATCCATGCCGAGGCTCTACGTATGAACAAGATGGTACAGAACCTGTTAGATATCTCCCGCATTGAGTTAGGGAGACTTGACCTTGAGCTGGAGGAGATCGACCTGGCAAAGCTCATAAACCAGGCCCTGGAAGGAGTCCGCGTCAGGGCTCCGGAGCATGAATTCCTTGCCAAGCTGCCGGAGAACCTGCCCCCGGTACAGGCCGACCCAGACCTCATCCTTCAGGTGCTGGACAATTTGCTGGACAACGCCGCAAAGTATTCCCCCGCAGGAAGTCAGGTGACGGTGGAGGTCCGTTGGGGTAAAGGTGAGGTGCAGGTCAGCATCCATGATGAGGGAATTGGCATTCCACCGGATAAGTTGAAAGCCATCTTTGAGAAGTTCTATCGGGTGGACAGCCCTCTGAAGGGCAAGGTGCCCGGAGCAGGACTGGGGCTCAGCCTCTGCCAGCGCATTATTGAAGCACATGGGGGGCACATTTGGGCGGAAAGTAAGGAAGGCCAAGGCTCCACCTTTCACTTCACCCTCCCGGTCAAGAAGGAAAGGAGGTCGAAGGCTTGAAGCAAATACTGCTGGCGGATGACGACCCCAAGCTTCGTGAGCTAATGAAGATCACCCTGGGGGGCGAGTTTGAACTGCTGGAGGCGGAGGATGGGGAGGAAGCTTTAAGGATAAGCCGGGAGCAAAGCCCAGATCTCGTCTTGCTCGATGTGATGATGCCGAAGCTCGACGGATTTGAGGTTTGTCGCCGACTGAAAAATGATGACTCCACCAGCTCCATTCGAGTGATAATGCTTACCGCCAGAGCCGGAAGGGAGGATCGGCGTCGAGGGAGGGAGGCAGGAGCCGATGATTATTTCGTCAAGCCCTTCAGCCCTAAAGCTCTGCTGGACAAGGTGCACGAGGTTCTCGGTCTGTAAAACAGTTCCCCCGAGGAGGAAAGATGGAGCAGCAAAGACCACCTTCTCTTGAGGACATGGCGCTGGAGCAGGTTAAGCTTTATGCCCGGGACCTGAAGGAGCTTTATCGGCTGGAACGTCAGCGCCGGGAGGAACTGGCCGAGGAGAAGCTCGTCCTGGAATACCGGATTAAAGAGCTTAAGGCCTTAAACGAACTTTTTCAATCTCACCTAGAGCAGAGGTTTGAGGTGGAGGAGGCTTATCAGGAGCTACTTGAGGAGCTGAGGGGATTGGCCGAGAAACTGGAGGGCGGTGCGAAGGAAGAGCTGAAGCAGATTATTGCCCGAGCTGAATCTAAGGCGCCGATGAGGGTCGGACCGATATCGAGGCCGCCACGGGGAGAAGGAAGAGCTTGAGGAGCTAAAGAGGATATTGGAGGACCGCGCCAGCCGGAGAGAACATCCCAACGTTAGCGAAGTTGCACTCTTTATAGCCGGCTGGCAAAATATGTTTAGGTATTTAAGTTATGGCGAGACAGGCCACCCTGGGGGTAGATGAGAAGCTAGGGCAGGCCCTGGTAGACGGGGCTTTCATCAGCCCCGAGCAACTGGAGGAGGCCCTTAAGGAGGCCAGGGAAAGCGGCAAGCGACTGAGCCAGGTTCTTATCGAGAAGAATTTCCTCTCGCCGGAGACCCTGGCCACCGTGCTCAGCTTTCAAATCGGCGTCCCGGTGATCGACCTGAAGCAGTTTCGGGTTCAGCCGGAGGCCCTGGAGCTGGTTCCGGAAGAGTTTGCTCGAGAGAAAGGCGTAATACCCCTTTCCGTTGAGGATGGCACCCTCCAGGTGGCCATGGAAGACCCGCAGGATCTGGAGACCATAGATAGCCTGGCTGCCCTTAGCAAACTCAAGATAAGGCCCTGTCTTCCTCTGCACGGAGGGGTCAAAGAGCTCATAGACGCCAGCTATAAAGCTACCTCCCGGCTGGCCCAGGAGCTACGCACAGCACCCCTACGGGCGCCGCTCCTGGAGGCTGCCGAGGTAGCTCGAGCGCCCGTGGTCCAGGCTGTAGACACCATTCTCCAAGAGGCGGTGAAAGAGCGGGCCTCAGATGTCCACATCGTGCCACGGAAGGACCAGGTGGATATCCTCTATCGGATAGACGGCGTGCTACACCCAGCGGTCTCCCTGCCCAAAGAGATTCATGAGCCCCTCCTCTCCCGGATCAAGGTACTGGCCAGCATGGATATCGCCGAGCGCCGGCGTCCCCAGGATGGGCAGCTCAGCCTTTCAATCGATGGCAGGGACGTCGACTTTCGGGTAGCTACGGCGGAATCGCAGCAAGGTGAGATGATGGTGCTACGGGTGCTGGATAAGTCGGTCTCGCTTCTCGGACTTGATGAGCTCGGCTTCCAGCCCTCTGCCTTAGAGCGTTATCAGGAATTGCTCCGCCTCCCATTCGGCATGATCCTCGTCTCGGGTCCCACGGGCTCCGGTAAGACCACTACCCTTTATGCTTCCCTGGGACAGCTCGTAGGCACGGGGCGCAACATCATGACCATCGAGGACCCGGTGGAGTATCACTTTGAGGGCATAAACCAGATTCAGGTTAACCGGCAGGCGGGGATTACCTTCCCTGTGGGCCTGCGGGCCATAATGAGGCTCGACCCGGATATCATCCTCGTGGGGGAGATTCGGGATGCCGAGACGGCCAACACCGCCGTCCAGGCAGCCCTCACCGGACATCTGGTGCTCACCACGATCCATGCCAACAATGCCGCCGGGGCGATAATTCGCCTGGTCGAGATGGGCATCGAGCCCTATCTCGTCAGCTCGGCCGTGGCCGGTAGCGTAGCCCAGCGATTGGTGCGCCGCATCTGTCCGCACTGTCGGGTTCGGCAGCGCTCAGCGGCCGAGGCCGCCATCTATCGCCGAGAGACGGGAGAAACACATCAGGAGTTTTTCATCGGGAGAGGCTGTAACTTCTGCTCTTACACTGGCTTTCTAGGACGCATCGGCGTATTTGAGGTTCTCCTCGTTTCGGATCAGATAAGGGCCCTCATCAACGAGCGGGCCACCGCTGCGCAGATAAATGAAGAGGCTCAAAAAGAGGGCATGATCAGCATGCGCCAGGACGGCATGCTCAAGGCCAGAGAGGGACTTACCACCCCCTCTGAGGTCATGCGCAGCGTCTTCACCATCGAGTGATTGCCCATCAGGGGGAATGCCGTGGCAGTTAGGTACGTGGCTTTTACCCATCAGGGAGAAAGGGTCAGCGGCACCCTCCCGGTAGATTCAGAGAGAACAGCAGAGGAACAACTGTGGCAGTCTGGGCTTATTGTGGTCTCCTTGAAAAAGGAGCGTCCCCCGCTGAGATTTAGCCTTTATGAGCAGTTACCTACTTTCTTTAGACCTAAGCCACAGGAATTAGTAGCCTTTACCCGGGAACTGGCTAACCTCCTGCAAGCAGGCATCGTTTTGCTCACCGCCTTAAAGGTCCTTAAGGAGAGGATACGCAATCCCCTCCTTAAGAAAGCTGTCCAAGACATCATTCAAGATGTCGAAGTTGGCACATCGTTCTCCCAAGCCATTGCTCGACACCCTAATATCTTCCCCCCAATATACTCCCGCCTGGTGACAATAGCCGAGCAAGCAGGGAGACTTGCTTTGCTACTTCAACAAATAGCTACATATCTGGAGAAGCAGGTAGCACTCAGTTCAAAGGTGCGTAGTTCCCTGCGTTATCCTTCCATGGTGGCCGTAGTGGGGCTGGTGGCCGCTGTGCTTCTCAGCACCTTTGCCCTGCCCTCCATAACCAATCTGCTTGGGGAATATGGTGGTAAGTTACCCACCAGCGCCCGCATCCTCATAAGCTTCAGTAACTTTCTCAAAAATTATGGCCTTATCTTATTTGCCGGGATTCTTGCACTTGCGTCAGTGCTGGCCTTCTACTTCCGTACCGCCAGCGGTGCCCGCAGGTGGGATTATCTGATTCTGAAGATCCCCGCTGTAGGAAATCTAGTCCTCTACAATAATATCTCCCGCCTTAGCCGAACGCTCCACACTCTACTAGCTGCCGGCATTCCCCTGGCGGAGAGCCTTGACCTCACCATAAAGACCAGCCAGAATGCGGCCGTGAGGGAAGCACTGGCCCAGGTGAAACAAGGTATGCTGGGGGGGCAGAGGCTCTCCCAGGCAATGGCACAGCATAGGATCTTCCCTGCGCTCGTGCCTCAGATGATAAGCGTTGGTGAACAGTCCGGTACCCTGGAACGCAATTTAGAGGCCCTGGCCAATTTCTTCGATGAGCAGGCAGATGCGATGGCCACCAGGATGACCAGCATGATTGAGCCGACCATGATTATAGTCGTAGGTTTGGTAATAGGCTTCATCGCTATAACTATAATGTCCTCCCTCTATGGAGTAATTGGACAAATCAGGTGAAGAAGACACACAAGCAGTTCCCCGACATCAACATTCTGCCCACAGAATACCGGGAGCGTCGGCTCACGCCGTTTAGGGCAGTCTTGTTCCTGCTCATATTGGTTTGCCTCATCCTGGGATACAATCTGGTGCAGGCCAGAGTAGCAGCCTCTTCCGATTTGGCAACATTGGAGAAGGAATTACAACGGCTTACCTTGGCGGCAGATAAACTGGCTCCAAAATTAAAAGAAGCTCAGCAAATGCGAAAGGATATCGATGCTCTAAAAGAAAGGATAGAGAAGATCAAGGAGGCCCAAATGATAATTCAGAGCCGGCGACCGGACTGGTTTTCGCTCCTTCAGCCCCTCCTCTTCTCCCCACTCCTGGGAATAGAGCTGTATTCCATAAACTACCAGGGACTGAATCTCAAAGTGAATGGCGGCTCCTACGCTGGCTATGAAGCCATCTTTCGATTTTCTGACCAAGTTAAGGAAGCCCCTTCAGTCTCTCAGGTATTCATCGACCGGGTGGAGCTCAGGGAGACCGAGAAAGGAGGAAGCTTCCTTTCCTTCAGCTTAACCCTTAAACTTAAAGGCGGATAGTCATGCTCCAGCGAATCCTCACGTTCAGGAAGAAATTGTCTCGTCTTGATGTCATCCTGCTTTTACTGACTGCCTTGCTACTGATAGGAAGTCTCGTTCTGTTCTTTAACACCTACCAGATTAAAAAGGAAAGGGATGAGGTTGCCGCTCAGGTCAAAAGGGCTGCTATTGCCCTTAAGGAAGCCAATTCCTCCGCAAAACTGGATGAGTTGAAGCAAGAAAAGGCAAAGCTGCAGGCAGAAATGGCCGCCATTCTCTCTCCCACACAAATAGATAGTTCAGAGCTAACCATGCAGCTTTGGCAATGGGCCAGCCAAAGCGGGGTGGAGATCTCCCAAACCACCTATAGCTCCGGTAAAGTGAAGTTGGGAGATTTAAGTTACGATGTCCTGAAGTATACTCTCCAAGCCGCCGGGAGGCTTTACAGCTTAGCTAAGTTCATCGAGAGGCTTGATTCCTCGCCCTATGCTCCGGTGGTAGAGGCCCTAAATCTGGCTTATCTGGCACCCAGTGGGCCGTGGAAGGCTAATTTGAGCTTTACCATATATACCTTGAGTGAGTAAGATGAAGTTTTCACTACTGCAGTCAAGGAGGGAGATCCTGACACTTTCTCTGGAAGGCTCAACCCTGAGAGTTCTTCAAGCGAGAGGCGGGCGTATTACTGCCTGGCTTAGCCTTCCTTTTAATCCTGTTTTTCTCAGCAGCGGCTTCATCGCCGACCCCCCCGGAATGGCTGAAGTAATTAGCAATGCTTTGATCCGCAAGGGCCTGCGAGCCAGGCGGGTTAGGGCTGCCTTTCCCGGCTTTCAAAGCCTCTCCCGTTTCATCAC
>CAZJSO010000058.1:0-8294 GCA_964548795.1 uncultured Dehalococcoidia bacterium
TGGTGCCGGGAGAGGCTCGCCCCATATAAGGTCCCGCAGTATATAGAGTTCAGGGATATGCTTCCTAAGTCAAAGGTGGGCAAACTGCTGCGGCGTGAGGTGAGGGAAGAAGAACGGAGGCGAATGGCTAAGGAAAAATAGCTGCCTAGATAACGCCAGCGTAGCTGCTGGGACTCTGTTTATCTCATTACATTGAAAAGGGCAAAAACGGTGCGAAGAGCGGAAAGGGTTTAATTTTTTTAACTGTAAGTGCAATTTTCTTCATCCCGAGCCACCTCGAACTAATTCTGTGTACCATTCGGTTGCTTTTGTTTATTTGTGCCAGGAGTTCATTTGACTCTAGCAGCCTTTGCTAAAAGCCTCAGGAGTGTCATATTTCTGTTGGACATGCCCTCCTATCCTCAAGCCCGCCCACAATTTAAGACAAAATTAGAGCTATCTCCGCAACGTAGATATGCTTATCTGGAAGTTCACCATGCTTGCCCTTCATTTATAAGTTGCATACTGGTAGGGTAGCCCAAGCTTTACAGGTATTCCTTGACCTTCTCCGCCAGGCGGCGGGTCATCCCGGGGACGGCGGCCAGCTCTTCTACCGAGGCCTCTCTGATGGCCTCAAGCGAACCGAAACGGCGTAAGAGCAGACGCTTGCGCTTGGGCCCGATGCCCGGCACCAAGTCCAGGCCAGACTTAAGTCCTTCCCTCCGTCGCACCTTGAGGTGGTAGCTCAGGGCGAAGCGGTGGGCCTCATCCCGGATGCGTTGCATTAGGTAGAGGCCCTGGGAGCTCCGAGGAAGGAGGAGGCTCTCAGATTCCTGAGGAATGAAAATCTCCTCCTCTTCCTTGGCAATCGCCGCCACGGGGATTGATTCAAGGTTCAGCTCCTGCATCACCTCCAGGGCGCAGTTAAGATGGCCCCGTCCACCGTCAATGACAACTAGCTGAGGGATCCGAGACCAGCCTTCTTCGCCCTGCTTGAGCTTCCCAAAGCGGCGGCGGAGCACCTCCCGCATCATGGCGTAGTCATCTATCTCGGCCACGGCCCTGACCCGGAATCGGCGATAGAAAGATGGCCGTGGTCGTCCTTCCTCGAAGACAACCAGGCTGCCCACGGCAGCCTTCCCTCGGATATCGGAGATATCGTAGCACTCTATGCGATGTGGAAGCTGTGGCAGGTGAAGCTTCTCCTTGAGCTCCTCCAGGGCCTGGGATGCTTTGCCAGCATCGGCGAGCCACTTGAACTTTAACTGCTCCAAGGTCTCCTGAGCATTCTTTAGCGCCAGTTCCACTAGCTCCTTCTTCCTTCCTCGCCGAGGTACTCGAATCACTACCCTCGCTCCTCTCCTAAGCTTCAGCCAGGACTCCAAGAGTGGCCCTTCGGCCAGGCTGCTGGAGAGCAATATCTCCGGTGGTACCCCTGGTCCTGAGCTATAAAACTGCTCCAGAAAGCTAGCAAGTATTCGCTCTGGGATTTCATCCTGGGTGCCTTCCAGAACGAAGTGCTCCTGTCCGATGAGCTTGCCTTCACGGATGAAGAACATCTGCACACAGGCCAGATCTCTGTCTTGGATCAGGCCTGCCACATCGAAATTGTCCCGGGACAGCGAGACCACCCTCTGCTGCTGGGCTATGCGTTCCACGGCCTGGATTTGATCCCGGAGGTTGGCGGCTTTCTCAAACTCCAGCCTCTCCGCAGCCTCTTTCATCTTCCGCCTAAGTTGTCTCAGGAGGCTTTCCCGCTTTCCCTCAAGAAACAAAATGGTCTGCCGGATGATGTCCTGGTATTCCTCGTGGCTCACCGCTCCGACACAGGGGCCAGCACAGCGGTGAATGTAGTACTCCAGGCAGGGCCGTGGCTCAGGACGCCTCAGGTCTTTGTTGCACGAGCGGAAGGGGAAAAGCTTCTTGATAAGATTATAGGTGCGGCGCAAACTGCCGGCGCTGGCAAAGGGACCAAAGTAGCGGCTGCCATCATCATCCAACTTGCGGGTAATATATACTCGCGGCCATTCCTCCGAAGTCTTTATCTTCAGATAAGGATAACCTTTGTCATCCTTGAGACGCACGTTGTAGCGAGGACGGTAACGCTTTATGAAATTGCATTCGAGGATGATGGCTTCCTGTTCCGAGTCGGTGAGAACAAAATCAACGTCGTCTACCCGACCCAACATCTGCTTTAGCTTAGGAGAGAGGGTTTGAGAGGCAGCGAAATAAGACCTTACCCGAGACCTTAAGTTCTGTGCTTTGCCAACATAGAGCACTTCCCCAGAGCTATCCTTGAAAAGGTAAATGCCCGGGCTGGTAGGCACGAACTTCAAGCGTTCTTCAGGCACCATTGCTCTTCCCGCCACTTCGAACCACGCTAATAACTCCCCTCACCCCTTCCAGACGGGGCAGGAGCCGGTTAAACTGCTCTAGCTCGCCTACCTCCAACGTAAGGAAGATAGTCGTGGTGGCATCATCGTGGTCAATGCTGGAGATGGAAGCAATGTTTATCTTCGCCTCAGAGATAACGGTGCTTAAGTCCTTAATCAGCCCTACCCTATCCCAGGCTCTGACGCTGAGGCTGACAGGATAGGCCTGAGCCTGACGGCCCCAGCTTACCTCAATCAACCTCTCCTTTTCAGCCACATTGGCTACATTAGGACAATCCCGGCGATGGATGCTGACTCCCCGCGTGCGGGTGATGAATCCAATGATATCATCTCCGGGAATGGGATGGCAACAAGAGGCCAAATGGACCAGCAAGTCGCCAACACCCAGCACCTGGATGGTCGGGCTTGGCTCAAAGGGACGGATTGGGGGAGCAGGGGGAGGTAGTTCTTCCTTAGGCGCCAGCTTCGAGGTAACCTGGCCAGGGGTAAGGTCACCACAGCCGAGGGCAGCTAGAAAGTCGTCCAGGCTCTCATAGCCCAGAATCTCAGCTACATCCTCGTGGGCCCGACTTATTCCCAGACGCCCAAGTTCCCTTTCCAGATACTTCCTCCCACGCTCAATATTCTCCACGCGCTCCCGTCGGCGGAACCACTGCTTAATCTTGGCTTTGGCTTGGGTAGTTTGGACATAGCCCAGCTCCGGGTTAAGCCAGTCAAAGCTAGGCCCTCGCTCAACTTTGGTGGCCAGGATCTCTACTATGTCTCCGTTCTGCAGCTTATGATTCAAAGGGACCAATCTGCCATTCACCTTAGCTCCGATACAGCGATGCCCCAGCTCGGTGTGGATCTGATAGGCAAAATCCAGGGGGGTGGAACCCCGAGGAAGCTCCTTTATCTCTCCCTTGGGGGTAAAAACAAAAATTCGGTCTCGGAAGAAGTCGGTGCGAAGTTGTTCGGCAAAGAGCGTGCCGCTCAGTTCCTGCTGCCACTCCATAAGCTGCCTTAGCCAGGCCAGCTTCTCCTCAAAACCAAAGTCTTCCTTGGCCCCTTCCTTATACTTCCAGTGGGCGGCCACACCATACTCAGCAATGCGGTGCATCTCATAGGTGCGAATCTGTATCTCCAGAGGCCGACCCTCCAGAGCCACTACCGTGGTATGAAGCGATTGATACCCATTCCCCTTGGGATTGGCAATATAATCGTCAAAGCTCCCGGGGAGCGGATGCCAGAAGCTATGAATGGTGCCCAAAGCATGATAGCAATCCTGAAGCTCGGGTACGAGTATCCTTAGAGCCAAGATATCGTGAATATCGCTGAACTCCTTTCCCTGATCAGCATACTTCTTGATCTTGGTATAAATGCTGTAGACATTTTTCGGCCTGCCGGTGATCTCCGCTTTAATGCCAGCCTCAGAAAGCCTGCTCTGTAGAATGCGGCAAGCGTGAGAGATATACCTTTCACGCTCTTTGCGCCTAGCATCAAAGAGGTGGATGATTTCTCGATACTCCTCCGGATGAAGATATTTGAACGAGAGGTCCTCCATCTCCCACTTTAATTGCCAGATGCCCAGGCGATGAGCCAGGGGAGCGTAGACCTCCATGGCCTCCTGGGCCAGGGTGGGGCGCTGCTCTGGGGGCAGTGATTTCAAGCGGCGCAGGTCTCGCAACTTTTCCGCCAGGCTGATAAGCAAGACCCGCAGATCTTCGGCCAGGGTGAGGAAAAGCCGACGTAGGCTCTCCGCCTGCGACTCGCTAAGCACTGGCGAAGGAAGCTTATCTAGCCGGGCAAGGCTGTCAAGTAATCCTTTCACCTCTTCCCCAAAGCGCTCGATTTCCTTGGGCTTTAGCCCCTCGACCAGCGGGTGGAGCAAGGCAGCCACCAGAGAATGGCTGTCAAGCCCAAGGTCAGCTAGAATTTCAGCTACCTCCAGGCTCAACCCCGGCAAGCCAGCCTGAGCTACGAAACGGCAGGCTTCCTCCACCCGCCCAACGTCCGGAGGGGGAAGATAACCTTTAACTTTGGCAATAAGTTCTTCCATCTTTCCGAACACTAAAGTATAATGCAGAGAGAGTCCACCCGCAAGACGGCGAGCTGTCTTGACAATGGGTTGACTTGGTGCTATACATAGTTATACGAGGTATATCATGATTCTAGAAAGAGTGGAAGGCCCGCCTGATTTGAAGCACCTGAGCCCCAGCGAACTAAAACTGCTTTGTTCTGAGATCCGACAGAGGTTAGTTGAAACGGTAAACCACAATGGTGGCCATCTGGCTTCCAATTTGGGCGTTGTTGAGCTGACCGTAGCCCTGCATCGAGTCTTCGACAGCCCACGGGACAAGATTGTCTGGGATGTAAGCCATCAGACCTATGTTCACAAGCTCCTCACCGGAAGGAAATCCTCTTTCCCCACTATCCGGCAGTATGGAGGACTCTCCGGATTCACGGATCGCGAGGAGAGTCCCCACGATCCCTTTGGTGCTGGGCATGCCTCGACTTCCATCTCGGCCGCCCTGGGTATGGCAATTGCTCGCGACCTCAGTGGCAAAGAACACCATGTAGTAGCCATTATAGGCGATGGTGCCCTTACCGGCGGAATGGCTTTCGAGGCCATCAATCATGCTGGACAGCTTGGGAAAAGGTTGACCGTGATCCTTAATGATAATGGCATGGCCATCTCGCCCAGCGTGGGGGCATTAAGTCGGCTGCTCCAGCGCATCAGGCTTGACCCCCGCTACGCTCAGGTTAAGCAGCGAACCTCTCAGCTTGCAGAGCGCTTCCCTTACCTCAGCCCTCTTTTAAAATTGGGCCAAGCAACCAAAGAAGGCTTTAAGCGTCAGCTTCTCCCCACCTTCTGGGAAGAACTTGGATTTACCTATATCGGCCCTGTCGATGGTCACGACCTGGAACAAATAGAGGAAGCCCTACAGAGGGCTAAACTCTATACTCGCAAACCAACGCTGGTTCACGTGCTGACCAAGAAAGGAAAGGGTTATCCCCCGGCTGAGGCCGATGCGGTAAGCTTTCACGGTGTCCCACCTCCCTCAAAAGGGAAAAGGTTGCCCTCCTTCAGTCAGGTATTTGGGCAGACCACGCTCAGGCTTCTTCGCCAAAATCCACGAGTGGTGGCTATCACCGCTGCCATGCTGGAGGGCACCGGGCTTAAGCTGGCAGCCAGGGAGTTCCCCCAGCGGGTGTTCGATGTCGGCATATGTGAACAGCATGCCGTCACCCTGGCCGCTGGTCTCGCCACCCAGGGACTCATCCCCATCGTGGCCATCTACTCCACCTTTCTGCAACGAGCCTATGACCAACTCATCCATGATGTCTGTCTCCAGAAGCTACCGGTGGTCTTCGCCATCGACCGGGCGGGGATCGTAGGCGACGACGGCAAGACTCACCAGGGGGCCTTTGACCTATCCTACCTCGGCTGCATACCAAACCTGGTAGTGGCAGCGCCAAGGGATGAGAACGAGCTACAGCATCTGCTCTTTACCGCAGTAAGGTCCGGTGGACCTATGGCCATCCGCTATCCCCGGGGCAGCGGGGTTGGCACACCCCTGGAGTCCGAATTTAGACAATTACCTCTGGGGAAGGGAGAGGTGCTGCGTGAGGGGGAAGATCTGGCTATACTGGCCATTGGCGCTAGCGTTTACCCCTCTCTCTCCGCCGCCGAGCTCCTCTCCCGGGAGGGAATTGAATCCTATGTGGTGGACCTGCGCTTTGCCAAGCCCCTGGACGCGGGACTCGCGCTTGAGGCGGCCAGAAGGGAAAAGCTCGTCGTGGTGGAGGAGAATGCGGTGGCTGGCGGGGTGGGGAATCAGGTGCTTCGGCTTCTGGCCGAGTCAGGATTAACTGGGGTAAAAGCTACCTCCCTTGGCCTACCAGACGAGTTTATCCCCCATGGCCCCCAGGCCATGCTCCGTTCCCTCTGTGGGCTGGACCCTGAGGGGATCGTTCAAAGGGTCAAGACTTCCTTCCCTGAGCTAAAGCCTCGGGTCGGGAGGCCAGGGTGAAACGAAGTGGTCGTAGGCCCAAAAACTCTTCCGTCCTTCTGGACCCGCAGCAGCCGGAGATTGAAGCCGAGCTTAAAAAGTCCTTCGACCATCGGGATTCCCCGCTCTATAACCTTCTTCGTTACCACCTGGGCTGGGTTGACCCAAAGGGCAATCCCGTCGAGGCGGATAGGGGGAAAGCCCTTCGTCCTACCCTCTGCCTCCTCGCTTGTGAAGCCGTAGGCGGTAGACCTTGGCAGGCCCTACCGGCCGCAGCAGCGTTAGAGTTGCTGCACAATTTCACCCTCATCCATGATGATGTCCAGGATGAGGACTTGGAGCGTCGGCATCGGCCGACGGTGTGGGCCATCTGGGGGAAGCCCCAGGCTATAAATGCTGGGGATGCCATGCACACTTTGGCCGCCCTCACTATATTAAAGCTTGGGGAGAGGGGCATCTCAACTCAGAAGACGCTCAAGGCCATACAGATCCTCGAGGAAAGCTGCCTCCGGGTAATCGAGGGGCAGTACCTTGATCTAAGCTTCGAATACAAGCTCGACACCAGGGTTGAGGCTTATCTGGAGATGGTAGAGAGGAAGACAGCTTCGCTCTTTGAGGCCGCTGTCTGGATAGGGGCTTTGCTGGGAACCGAAGACGAGAGGCTCATCGCTGGACTCCGAGGCTATGGGAGGGAATTAGGCCTGGCCTTCCAGATCAGAGATGATATCCTGGGGATCTGGGGAGGGGAGGAAAAAACGGGGAAGAGAGCCGCCAGCGATATCCGGCGCCGGAAGAAGACCCTCCCGGTAGTCTATGCTTTGGAGAGGTCAGAGAGGCTACGGCAACTTTATCAGAAGGAGGAACTTCAAGCCAAAGAGGTAAGCTTAGCAGTGGAGATCCTGGAGCACAGCGGGAGCCAGGATTTTGCCCAGCAGCTAGCACAGGAGCATTGTCATCGGGCTCTGGCCGAGCTTGCAGGGCTACCTCTCGTCACCCAGGCCAAGGAGAGACTAGAGGCACTGGCCTCCTTCTCCACCCAGAGGGAGTTTTAAGGTTTAAGGATCTAAAATGGCCTTTCCGGTAAGAGTCTCGCTTCGCCTCTTCACCTACCTCCTGAGGAATAAGTTCAAAGGGCGCTCTCGCTTCCCCTTCGTCCTCATGCTTGAGCCCACCCTCCGCTGCAACTTAGCCTGCATAGGTTGTGGGCGAATCCGTGAATCCAAGGAGTCCCTCCCCCCAGATCTCAGCGTAGAGCAGTGCCTTCAGGCTGTGGACGAGGCTGGGGCTCCCGTAGTCTCAGTGAGCGGTGGAGAACCTCTCCTGCACCCGCAGATTGGGGAGATCGTCGAGGGAATAATCCGCCGAAGGAAGTTCGTCCACTTTTGCACCAATGGACTTCTGCTGGGGGAATCACTGCACAAGTTCAAGCCCAGCCCTTATTTTACCTTCGTTCTACATCTTGATGGGATGCAGGCCACCCACGAGCATATCGTGGGCCGAAAGGGGGTTTTCGAAAAGGCCATCGAGGGGATAAAGGCAGCCAAAAAAGCGGGCTTTGAGGTGCTCACCAACACCACCGTCTTCAAGGGGACCAGTCTGAGGGAAATCGAAGAACTGTTCTCCCTGCTCACCAACCTGGGGACCGATGGGATGATGATCGCTCCGGCCTTTAACTTCCAAGGGATAGAGGAAGACCTCTTCCTCTCCCCGGATGAGGTGAGGAGCTTCTTCCAGCAGGTCTACCGATGGCGGAAGAAGTTCCGACTCTATCATACCAATCTCTATCTCAAGTTTCTCGCCGGCGAGAAGAGGCTGGAGTGCCTCCCCTGGGCCATCCCCACCCGCACCCCAGCAGGATGGAGAAGGCCCTGTTATCTTCTGGCGGACGAGTACTGCCAGAGCTTCGCCGAACTCCTAAACGAGACCCGCT
>CAZJSO010000059.1:0-8247 GCA_964548795.1 uncultured Dehalococcoidia bacterium
CCAAGGAATTTCCAGGTCTCACCCCGGCCGAGGAGGCTGGTGAAAAAGGTGGAGGTGAGCTCTGGAGGGGAAAATGGCTAAGTCTCTATTCGAGGAAAAGCTTCACTCGGACAAGTTCCTGGTAACCGCCGAGGTCGGCCCCCCTAAGGGGACAGACCTCGGCGAGACGATACATCATATAGACCTGCTCAAGGACCGGGTAGATGCCATCAATGCTACCGATCATCAGAGTGCGGTGATGCGCTTTCCCTCACTGGGCGTCTGCCTCTTGGTGAAGGAGCGAGGTGGCGAGCCCATCCTCCAGGTGACCTGTCGTGATCGCAATCGCCTGGCACTTCAGGCCGATCTCCTCCTGGCCTACTCCAGGGGGGCAAGGAATGTGCTTTGCCTGACGGGCGATTCCATTAACGTGGGGGATCATAGGGAGGCCAAGGGGGTCTTCGACCTGGACTCGGTGCAGCTCCTCCGGACGATCAGAACGATGGAATCCGGCCGGGATCTTGGAGGGAATGAACTCCATGGCGCGCCGGAATTCTGTATCGGGGCCTCGGTCCACCCCGAGGCGGACTTCATCGGACCGCAGCTAATAAAGTTCGAGAAAAAGGTTGCCGCTGGGGCACAGTTCTTTCAAACTCAGGGGATCTTCAGCCTGGAGAGCTTACGGCGGTTTATGCAATATGCTCGTCAATATAAGGTCAAGATTCTGGCGGGCATCATTCTCCTCTCTTCAGCCCGAATGGCCAAGTATATGAATGAGAACGTCCCCGGAATAAGGGTCCCCCAGAGCCTCATCGATGAGTTGGCCGAGGCCGGTAAGGGGAAGGGGCTGCAGAAGGGGATCGAAATCGCGGGGCAACTAATAAGAGCCATTCGGGAGGAGAAGCTATGTGATGGGGTACATATAATGGCCGTGGGCCGAGAGGGCCTGGTACCGGAGATCATGGAGGTGGCTGGGCTGGATGGCCGGGCCTGACCAAATGACGGGAATAATTCGAAGAAGGAGGGAAGAGATGACGAGCGAGCGGAAAATCCTCATCGTGGACGACGAACCTAAGTTCACCCTGGCTTTACGGAGGACCTTGGAGTCCAGATCATATCGGGTCAGCGTGGCCGAAAACCGCTCCAGAGCCCAGCAGAAGCTTCAGCTTGAGGAGCCCGACGCGTTGATCTTGGGAACCATCACCCCTCGAGGGGAGGCGGCCCAGCTCCATCAATGGGTGAGACAACATTCCAAGCTCAGGAGTCTGCCCATCCTGGTGGTCGATGCCCCCTCGGAGCAGCGCTTGCTCAAGGGGTGGCGAATAGACGAGGGCATGCGAATGGAAGCCGACGACTACGTGACCAAGCCGATCGAGCCAGGCATGCTGGTTCCCCGGATCCAAAGGTTGCTCGACAAGGCCACCCGGCGGATAAGGGTGCTAGTGGCCGATGACCACGCGGTAGTTAGAGATGGAATCAGGGCGGTCTTGAACCTTCAGCGGGATATCGAGGTTATAGGTGAGGCAGTGGATGGTCGAGATGCGGTGGGGAAGGTACATCAGTTGCTGCCCGATGTGGTCCTGATGGACATCGTCATGCCGATGATGAACGGCCTTGAGGCCACCAAGGTCATCTGCCAGGAATGCCCCCGCGCCAAGGTGCTGATCCTGACTCAATACGATGACGAGGAAAATGCCCTCACCGCCAGCCATGCCGGAGCCTACGGCTTCATTTCCAAACGGGCAGCCGGCTCCCAGCTCGTGGCCGGGATAAGGTCAGTGTACACAGGAAGCCGCTTTGTCGTGCCGGCTGCCGATTAGTCCGGGAAGCCGGAGCGAGGCCCTCCCTTTTGAGTTTGCGAAGCCCAGCCACCTCGTGATATAATCCGCCGGCATGAGCTCCTATAGGCGCCGGCCACTGGGCCTCAGCCCCAACGTCCTCTTCCTTGGCTTAACCAGTTTTCTCAACGACGTCTCCAGCGAGATGATCTTCACCCTTCTCCCCCTATTTTTGCTCAATGTGCTGCGAGTGGGGACGCCGGTCATCGGACTGGTTGAAGGGGTGGCGGAGAGCACTGCCACGCTGACCCAGCTTCTCAGTGGCTGGCTGAGTGATAGGCTGCGTCGGCGGAAGGCACTGGCCTGCCTGGGCTATGCGATGTCCACGCTGGCCAAGCCGGTCCTCTATTTTGCTTCATCCTGGGGCCTGGTTCTGGGGGTGAGGTTCTTCGATCGGCTGGGGAAGGGGGTGCGTACCTCCCCCCGAGATGCACTGCTGGCTGCTTCCACCGCGTCGGAGGTCAGGGGCAAGGGCTTCGGCTTTCATCGGGCCCTGGACACCTTCGGGGCGGTGGTGGGGCTGGGCGGAGCGGCCGCCATCGTCTTTCTCCTCCAGCAAGGCGGGCTAGAACTCACCCGGCCTACCTATCAGATCCTGGTCTTGGTGAGCCTGGTGCCGGCCGTGCTGGCCGTGGCGGTGATATTTTTCCTCGTCCGCGAGGTGAGGTTGACCGCCGACCCGGATAAGGCTTCCTCTAGCTCTTTTCTCCACCCGACCCCCTTTGACCGAAGGTTTAAGCTTTTCCTGGGCATCATGGTCGTCTTCACCCTGGGCAACTCCAGCGATGCCTTCCTGGTGCTTCGAGCCCAAAACCTGGGGCTCTCCGTTTTCCACATCTTGCTCCTCTTCGTTTTCTTCAACCTGGTCTACGCTTCCTTTTCCCTGCCGGCGGGAATACTTTCAGATCGGCTTGGAAGGAGGAGGCTCATCGTCCTGGGCTGGCTTATCTACGCCGCCAGTTACCTCGGCTTTGCCTTCGCCACCGACTTCTGGCATGTCTGGTTGCTCTTCGGCCTCTACGGGCTTTTTCGAGGGGCCACAGAGGGCGTGGAGCGGGCCTTCGTGGCCGACCTGGTGGGAGTTGAAAAGAGGGGCACGGCTTACGGCCTCTTCCACACCGCCGTGGGAATCACCATCCTGCCGGCCAGCCTCATCGCCGGCTGGCTGTGGCAGCTCATCAGCCCCTCCGCCCCCTTCCTCTTCGGCGGTCTCCTCGCCGGCCTGGCCGCCCTGCTCCTGGCTGTTCTGCTGCGGTAACTGCCGGGGGCGGGATTCGAACCCGCACGAGGAAACCCCCAAGGGATTTTAAGTCCCTCGTGTCTACCATTCCACCACCCCGGCCCAGGGGAGGGAGGGAATGTGCTGACTAAATTATACCACGCCTCCGGTAGCCCTTCTACTTGAGATTGGCACAACCCGATTCATCAGCCTGCCAAGAAGTAGAGCAATACCGCCACTCCCTCGATCAGGATGAGTGGAGGCAGGAGATAGCGATAAACCGCAGTCAGCCTTGCCTTGAAGTACTCGGCCGAGAGGACAAGGCACAGGTGAGCTGGCGAAAGAAGAAGGCCGGTCATTCCGCTGGCATAGGCCAGTAGCAGGGCATGGCCCCCACTCCCCGTAGCCAATATCAGTGGCGCCAGCAGGGGGAAGGTGATGCCGGCAAAGCCGAAGGATGCTCCGGCCGCCAGGCCGATCAGAAAAGGCAGGGACATCAGTAAGAGGGCAGCCGGCATTCCCATTGTCTGCATGCTGGAGAGGAGTGAGGCAGCAGCACCAGAATTTTCAATCGCTGCTTTGTACAGCATTATGGCATATAGCAAAAACAGGATCAGCGGATTGAGGCCATATTTCAGCGCCTTGGCTGAATCTGCACGGGTCACCTTCTGCTGCAGGGCAAATGAGAGCAGAACCAGGGGAAAGGCCCACACGGCGTCAAGGCCCAGGAATATCAGTATGACCAGGGAGAGAACGGGCCAGGAATTCTTGGCCAGCTCGAGAATCAGGTGACCTGAGCCCCTCTCGCTAACTGCCGGTGCCGCCCCGAGCATTCGGTGGCTGAAGGCTATCCCGGAAATTAGGGCCAGGCCGGTGAGGGGCAGGAGCGCGACTACCACGGCGGATAACCTGACCGAGAGAACCGCGCTGACTATGATGATGGCCGGATACATGGGCAGGGAGAATTCCCAGACATGTCTGAACCAGTAGTTTACGAAGGTAGCTCTCTCGGGGCTCAGGCCCATCCTCTCCGCCAGGCCCCGCACCGCAGTAGCGGAGACCAAGGCCCCGGCTGGCATGGGGACCAGGCCCACCAATGCCGGGATGGCAGACATGGCCAGCCGCGGGCTAAAGCGCTCCATGGTGGCAGCTAAGCCAGAGAGCAGCCCCCTGGCCTCCATGAGAGAGCTCAGGGTCAGGGCAGTTACCACGATGACCAGGAGCTTGAGGGTTTGAAGGCTCCAGATGGCCTGCGCCAGCAGGCTGGGCACGGCGAAGAGGGGCCGAGCCAGCAATGTGAGGATGAGACTTCCCGCAAAGACCGCCACCCCCGTCGGGACCTTGAGCCGCAGAAGTAGCAGCATCCCGGCGAGGGAAAGCAATAGAGCCAGAGAGGGACTTAACATCTAAGCTGCTTTCGCTGAGAGACGCCTTTATCGCTTGGTAGAGCGTTAGTCCCAATAGATCTCGATATTTTTCACCGCCCCTAAGGGTTCATAGATAGTGGCTAGGTCCTTCTCCAATTCGTCTAAGTTTTTACTCCAACTTTCGAGCTGAGAGTAGGAATATTTAGTACTCCCTCGGTTGAATGCTTTCACAGCTTCATTATAGGCTCCGATGCTTTCCTGGTAAAACTTGACCCTCTCTCGCCAGTCCATGTAGTAGTCGTAGCCAAAAGGATTGCCGGGGTAGCGAGAACGCTTGAGCGGCTTCCAGAATTCCTCCGGCTTCGTGTAAGGGTCGATATATTCCTCTTTTACCCCTCCAGTGAGATCAACCCACATGGTTTCCCTATTTCAACATAAGCTATCGCATCCTCCCCGCTGCCATCCGCCTCCCCGGTATCATCCACATAAACCAGCCCCTTGTCCAGCGTCTCAAATGCGGTTAGCGCGTGGCCGGCAGACTCCCCTGCTACGAATCCCACCTCGACGAAAGCGGACCTGAAGCCTCGTCTCCAGGCACGGTCTCGAAGTGCGAGAGCGAATCCAGTGCAATCGAATTTGTTAGGGATGTACTTTAAGGCCTCTGTATCGTCTGCTTGAAGGAATTGTCTGAGTTCCTCCCAGGTAGGGTCTCTCAGCGTTGACTGCTTTATTCCCTGCGCCAAATTCTTATAGCGGGCCTCGAGTTCGGCAAGCTGCTGGTGGAGGTCTTCAATCTGTCCGCTAAGCTTGGTCACCTGAACTTTTGTCTGGCTGAGTTGGCTGTTTGCTTCCTTCAGTTCCTGCTTGGCCTTCTCGTAGTCCTCGATGGCTGATTGATAAGCGGCCTGAAGTTGAGCCTGTTCACCTTGTAGCCTGTCATAGTTATCCTTGAGGTTCTGGTGTTCGCTCTGTAGACGGGCATAGTTATCCTCAAGTTCTTTGTACTTATTTTTCCAGGCAGCTTGAGCGGCCTCAAGCCTCTCTATTCGGGCTTTGAGGGACCTGGCGGTGTTTGCTGCTGCTTGGTATTTGGGCCACAGGGCGCCAAGGCCAACGGCGAGTCCGACCACGAGACATAACGCCCAGAACAATAGCTTTCTCGTCATCATCCCTCGGCTTACAAGCTATGTTGCCTGGCCTCCATTCTAACCAAATCAGGCTGGTGAGGCAAATGAGGGCTTCGCCGCGGTCAGCGGGCCCAGCTTATTCCGAGTTGTAATTTGCAGGGGCGGTCAAGTAAACTAGCTGTGGTAAATGGTAGTGGCATAGTGCGCAAGCGGTCAAAGTCGGAGACTCTGGGATATCTGTATGTGGCCCTGGCGGCGATTATCTGGGGCTCCAATGGTGTGATTGTAAATCGGGTTCCCTGCAGCCCCTACGCCATCGCTTTCTTCAGGGTCCTGTTTGCCAGCCTCGTCCTCCTGCCTATAGTGCTTCTGACCCAGAAGCGTGAGGCCTTGAATGCCGCCAAAGCCTGGAAGACCATGCTCAGCTTAGGGCTTTTGCTCGCCCTGGGCTGGGGATTTCTCTTTCACGCGATGAAGCTCATGGCCATCGGCAACGCAGTTTTGTTAAACTACACGGCGCCTATCTTCGTGGCCTTGCTGGCGCCTCTGTTTCTCCAGGAGAATTTGGAAAAGGTCACCCTGGTTGCGTTGGCCCTGTCCATGGCGGGGATAGTAGTTATCTCTTCTCAGCAGAGCCTACAGGTCGGCAACCTTAGCCTTCCGGGGGTAATTCTGGCCCTGCTTGCCAGTCTCAGCTACGCTGCCTTCATCATCCTGTCCAAAAGGACCGTGGCCACCTTTCCGAGCTTGATTGTGGCGTTCTATTCCTATTCCTTCGCCATAATCTTCCTCCTGCCCTTCGCAGTGGGCACCCATCTGTCCCTGGATTCGACCTCCTGGATGCTCTTGGGATTGCTGGGCCTCTTAAACACTGCCTTCGCCGTCACCCTATATCTCAAGGGTCTTGGGATGGTGAAGGCTCAGAAGGCGGTAATCTTCACCTATTTGGAGCCGGCAGGCGCAGTGCTCTTTGGCTTTCTCTTTCTGAGCCAGCAGCCCACGCCGCTCATGCTCGCTGGCGGCTGCCTAATACTCCTGGCGGGTTACCTGGTAGCCTCGAGATGAGATTCATGCTGGCTCAAACAAAGTCTGGGCGCAGGAGCTAGGGTTAAACGGCTGAAAAGGTTATACTTTAATTGATGCTCTATGAGGACACGATTGCGGCCATCTCCACCCCCCTTGGAGAAGGGGGCATCGGGATCGTCCGGCTGAGCGGGAAGGAGGCCAAGGCGATCGCTGAGAAGCTCTTCGACCATCCACTGGAGAACCGCCGCCTGGTCTACGGTCACATTCGGGACCCCGAGAGCTCCGAGCTGGTGGATGAGGTGCTGGTGGCCTATATGGCTGCGCCCCATACTTACACCAGAGAGGACATCGTCGAAATAAACTGTCACGGAGGCCCCCTGCCCCTTCAGCGGGTGCTCGGGCTGGCCCTACGCTGCGGAGCGAGGCTGGCCGAGCCAGGCGAGTTCACCCTCAGGGCTTTTCTAAACGGTCGGATTGATCTCTCTCAGGCGGAGGCAGTTCTCGATGTGGTGCAGGCCAAGACCCAGGCCAGCCTCCGACTGGCGGTGCAAGGGCTTAGAGGCAAGCTCTCGCGGCAGATCAGGGAAGTGAGGGAGGAGCTCCTTTCGGCCTTGGCCTATTTCACGGCGCGGCTTGATTTTCCGGAGGATGAGGTGGAAGAACAAGACGTCTCCGGGATTCTTGAGGAGAGTCAGCGGAAGCTGAGAAGGTTGCTGGAGAGCGCCGATGTGGGCATAGTCTACCGCCAGGGAGTGCGCACGGCCATCGTAGGACGGCCAAACGTGGGCAAATCAAGTCTGCTGAACCGCCTCTTGCGAACTGATCGGGCTATAGTCACTCCTGTCCCGGGAACAACCCGGGATACCCTGGAGGAGGTGATGAACTTAAGGGGAGTGCCTTTCCTGCTCATTGACACTGCTGGAATGGCCCAAAGCAAGGACCTGGTAGAGGCTCTGGGGATGGAGCGCAGCCGCCGGGCCGTGGAGCAAGCGGACTTGGTTCTCTTCGTGGTTGACGCCAGCGAGCCCCTTACCCCCGCTGATGAGGAGATCCAGAACCTGGCCCAGAGCAAGGTCAGGCTTACGGCGGCCAATAAGTGCGACCTTCCGCTCCGGGCTGAGCTTGACCGGCTGCCTCAGCCGCTGGTGATTACCTCGGCGCTCACCGGGGAAGGGCTAGACGAGCTGGAGGACAAGCTGGTGGAGCTGGCCCTCGGTGGGAGCGTGCTGAGTTCAGATGCACCGCTGGTGGCCAACGTGCGCCACAAGGAAGCTTTGGAGCGGGCTGGGAAACACCTCTTAGGGGCTCAGGAATCCCTTCGGTCCGGGATGCCCGATGACTTGGTGGCCCTGGACCTCACCGCGGCCCTCAATGCCTTGGGGGAGATAACCGGGGAGACGGTAACCGAGGATCTCCTGGAGACCATCTTCAGCCGCTTCTGCATCGGGAAGTAAAGTGGGATTTTAGGATTTGGTAGCGTTAACACTAGAGTGACAATTCTCCGGGGCAACTGGTTTTGAGAGAAGGAAATGGTCACCTTGAGCGCCTTTAATGAACAAGAGAATCCTTCCCTTTCTCTGCAAGTAAGAGAATCCTGCCCTTTCCACTTCCTGAATCAGTTCTTCGCCTGAGCCTCTGGTTTTCTCGAAAGAAAGCAAGCCTCCGGGCTTCAAGATGCGATACATCTCCGA
>CAZJSO010000060.1:0-7979 GCA_964548795.1 uncultured Dehalococcoidia bacterium
GTGATCTTGACCGCCTCCGCCGGGGTAACTTGGGCCAGTTCTTCCCGAGGTCGATTCCTGAAGGGGCCACCGGAGGCGGTCAAGATCACCTCCTCCACCTCCCCCACCTTCTCCCCCTGGAGGCACTGCCAGATGGCACTGTGCTCGCTGTCTACCGGACGAATGACTACCCCTCTCTTGCTGGCCTCGTGGATAATGATTTCCCCCGCGGTGACCAGCACCTCCTTATTGGCCAGGGCGATTTCCTTGCCCGCTCGGATAGCCGCCATGGTAGGCCAAAGTCCGACCCCACCGGAGGTGGCTACAACTACAAGATCAACCTCCGGGTGAGCCGCCATCTCTTCCAGTGAGACCCTCTTTGCTCCTGAAGGGCTAAGCTCGGTGGCCAGGGAGGAGAAAACCAGGGGCTGAAACTCCTGTAGCTGTTCCCCTAGCAGAGAGGCATTCCTCCCGCCCGCCAGCCCCACCACCCTAAGCTTTTCCGGGAAGGAGCGCACCACCTCTAGGGTTTGCCGGCCAATGGACCCGGTAGAGCCGAGGATAGCTATTCGCTTTATGTCACCCACACCACATAATAATATACCAGAACTACGGTGAAGACAATGCTATCCAGCCGGTCAAGCATCCCGCCATGCCCAGGAATTAACCACCCGGACTCCTTCACCCCCGCATGTCGCTTGAACGCCGACTCAACCAGGTCACCAAGCTGGCCGAAGAGGGCGATAAAGAAGCCGAGGAGAATGGCCCAGCTCCAGCTTAGGCCGTAAGGCTGGAGGAGGAGCATCAGAAGGAGCGAAGCGACCATTCCTCCAACCAGGCCCCCGATAGCACCTTCCCAAGTCTTGCCCGGACTTAGCCTCGAGGCCAGGTGATGCCTACCAAAGGCCCGGCCAAAGAAGTAGGCACAAGTGTCAACAGCAAAGGTGGTGAGCAAGGTAAAGATAACCCAGGCCACCCCATCCTCCAAATGGCGCAACCAAAAGAAATGGCTCAGGGTCCAGCCCAAGTAGAAGACCCCTCCGAGGGTCCAAGCCCAGGCCGTCCAGGCATCCTTACGTCCCAGGAGAAGCCGGATGAGTGAGCCAATCACCGCCAGGCTTACCACAAGATCAGTGACCCGGGGGTCAGAGAAACGGGCCCCCACAATGAAGAGCAGAATAAAAGCAGTCCCCCAAAAGGCAAATGGTTGGTGACCAGATATGGCTGCTAGCCGATAAAACTCGGCCGCCCCCAGCAAGGCCACCAGAAGCAATACAATAGAGAACCAGGGATCACCAAACCAGACGGCGGCCAGAATTAAGGGAACGAAGAATAAGGCGCTGAGAACCCTTCTTGACAGCATTACTCACCCTGACTGGAGCCCCGGTAGGCCAGCGACTTTCCAGGGTAAGTTAGCCTCCCAAAGCGCCTCTCCCGCTGGCTGAAAGATAGAAGGGCCCTCTCAATATCCTCGGCGTCAAAATCAGGCCACAGCGTAGGGGTGAAGTAGAACTCACTGTAGGCGGTCTGCCAGATCAGGAAGTTGCTGAGGCGAAGCTCGCCGCTGGTTCGAATAACCAGGTCCACCTCCGGTAGACCCGCCGTATAAAGGTAGCGGCTAAACAGATCCTCACTTATTTCCTCCGGCTTCACGCCATCTTCGACTATTCTTCGAGTGGCCTCCAGTATCTCGGTGCGGCCCCCGTAGTTTAAGGCCAGGCAGAGGGTCATCCCCTGATTGCCCTGAGTAAGCTCGATCACCTGGCGAATTTTTCCCTGCAACTGCTGGGGAATGCCATCGAGCTTGCCCAAATGCCGTAAGCGAATATCACGAGCTTTAAGATTCTGGGCCTCTCGGTCAATAACTTCTTCCAGAAGACGAAGTAAGAGGCTTACCTCCCTGCGGGGACGGTTCCAGTTCTCAGTAGAAAAGGCGAAGAGGGTGAGGAACTTCAGTCCCTTTCCTGCTAGATATTCCACTGTGCGGCGAGCAGCCTCAATCCCTGCTCGGTGACCCTCAACTCGAGGCAACCTACGTCGGCGAGCCCACCGACCGTTGCCATCCATAATGATAGCTATATGATTGGGGGAAACGCCCATCTCCGCAACTTCAGAGGCAAGTGTTCAGCCTCTCAGGGCTAAACTTCCAGGATTTCGGTCTCCTTATTCTTGCCCAGCCGGTCTACGCTCTCAATAAAGCTATCGGTCAGCTTCTGAAGTTTATCTTGAAGCCGCCTGGCTTCGTCCTCCGAGATTTCCTTCTCTTTCTCCGCCAGCCTAATCTTCTCCAAAGCCTCCCGCCTCACATTGCGGATGGCCACTCTCCCCTCCTCCACTCGTTTCCGCACAAGTTTCACCAAATCCTTCCGGCGCTCTTCAGTGAGCTGGGGGATTGCCAGCCGGATCAGGTTACCATCGTTAGAAGGGGTAATCCCCAGCTCAGATCTGAGGATGGCCTTTTCTATGGCTGGGAGGGCATTTTTATCCCAAGGTTGGATAACCAGAAGTTGGGCCTCAGGAACAGAAATGGTGGCCAGCTGATTTATCGGGGTAGGTGTCCCATAGTAGTCAACCCGGATATTCTCCAGGAGCGCTGGACTCGCCCGGCCAGTACGAAGGCCCAGTAATTCCCGCTCCAAGACTTCCACGCCTTTAGACATTTTCGCTTCCGCCTTAGAGAGAACTTCGGAAACCTCCATAAGCTACCCCCTCAAGAGCCTTGTTCTCATGGAGTGCTGCTGCCACCATAAATTTGATTGGGAGCAGGATAATCTAGCGACTCTCTTGGAGTTCGACGTCGGTGATCAGCGTGCCGATGTCTTCACCCGCCACAGCTCGTTCGATGCTATGAGGTGATTGGAGATCGAAGACGATTATGGGTAAGTGGTTCTCCATACACAGAGATAAAGCTGTGGAGTCCATCACCTCCAGGCGAAGATTCAAGGCATCAATATAGGTGAGGGTGCTAAATTTCCGGGCCTCTTTACTGACCCGAGGATCGGAGTCGTACACCCCATTAACGCGATTCTTAGCCATCAGCAGAACCTCAGCAGCAATCTCGATGGCTCTCAGAGCAGCCGCAGTATCGGTGGTCATGTAAGGGTTGCCCGTCCCAGCAGCAAAGATCACCACCCTGCCCTTTTCCAAATGCCGGATGGCACGTCTTCGAATATATGGCTCGGCTATCGCTTGCATGGCTATGGCGCTCTGGGTACGCACCACAAGTCCTTCCTTCTCCAGGACATCCTGAAGTGCCAGGGCATTGATAAGGGTAGCCAGCATACCAGCATAATCAGCCGTGGCCCGATCCATCCCTACATCCGCCGCTGTAGCACCCCTCCAGATATTGCCCCCGCCGACCACGATCGCTGCCTCGACTCCCTGCTGGCTGATCTGGGAAAGTTGCTTCGAGATGCTGGCCAGGACCTTTGGATCTATCCCAAAGGCCTTGTCGCCCAGCAGAGCCTCGCCGCTGAGCTTAAGCAAAATGCGCTTATAACTTAAGCCCTTCACGGCTTGCCCAACTCAAATCGGACAAAGCGGCTGACCTTGATGTTCTCTCGTAATTTGGCCACCGCCTCCAAGATTACGTCTTGAACTTTGCGCTGGGGATCCCGGATGAAAGGCTGCAGGAGTAGGCAGGCCTCATCTGACCCTTGCCCTTCAGGGGCATCCTCCGGGGAGATATACTCCGGACTCAAGGCCGCTACCTGCATGGCCAAGTGGTGGGCTAGCTCCTTAAATTCAGGGGTCCGAGCCACAAAATCAGTCTCACAGTTAAGCTCCAGGAGAACCCCAATTCGGCCACCCTGATGGACATAGGATTCAATTAAGCCCTCCCGTGCCGCTCGGCCCTTCTTTTTCTCCCTAATTTGAGCCCCTTTCTCCCGCAGGAGCTGGAGGGCCTTTTCCAAATTACCTTCGCCCTCCAAAAGGGCCTTCCGGCATTCGCCCACACCGGCACCGGTCAGCTCTCTCAGCTCCTTAATCTTCTCTATGGGAACCCGCAACTCACCTCCTCAATCGGTCTCTAATTCACCGGCTTGCCCAAAGGCAGCTTCTTCTGCTTTCCGAGATTCCCATTCTGCCTTGCCCTCGAGGACAGCGTCAGCCAGGGCTTGCGTGAGGAGCTTGATGGACTTAATGGCATCGTCGTTGGCTGGAATGGGGTAATCAACCAGGGTGGGATCGCAGTCGGTATCTATTAGAGCCACAATAGGGACACCAACACGCTTGGCCTCCGCCACGGCAATCCTCTCCTTCACTGGATCAACTATGTAGATGGCCCCGGGGATGCGGGTCAGCTCCTTTATCCCACCAAAGAGCTGATTTAGCCGGGCTATCTCTCTCTCCAGCCGCATGGCTTCCTTCTTGGGCAAACGGCTGAACTCCCCCCTAAGTTTCCGGTCCTCCTGGCGCACTAGCCAGTCTATGCGAGACTGGATAGTGGCAAAATTTGTCAGGGTTCCCCCCAGCCAACGCCGAGCAATATAATAAGCACCACAGCGCTTGGCCTCCTCCTCGATCACCTCCTGGGCTTGCTTCTTGGTGCCTACAAAAAGGATCTCCTCTCCGCTCGCCGCTACTTCACGCACAAACTTACAGGCTTCCTCCAGCCTCACTAGGGTCTGCTGAAGGTCAATGATATGGATCCCGTTGCGCTGGGTAAACACGTAGCTTTTCATCCGAGGATTCCAATACCTCCTCGGATGACCGAAGTGAACTCCAGCCTCCAGAAGCGATTTTATCGAGATGGGCTCCTTCTCTTGGGTTTGGGTTTCCATTTTCGGGTTCTAGTTTAGCATGGCCAAGCTGGAAAGACAATCCTGCCGGGTTGCCTCACTCATGAAATAGCAAAGGGGAACTTCTCGTGAAGTGCAGCCTCTATCTATTTCCCACCCCTTTCAGCCGTTTCACCCCTTCGGTTCGGCAGAAAGGCCGTAACCATATCCATAGGCAAGGGGAACACCAGTGTGTTCGTCCGCTCCGTAGCTATCTGAGTCAAGGTCTGTAGATACCGAAGCTGGATAGCAGCCGGTTGAGTGGCCAGCACGCCCGCCGCCTGGGCCAACTTCTCCGAGGCCTGATATTCGCCGTCAGCATGGACGATCTTGGCCCTCCTATCTCTCTCCGCCTCTGCCTGGGCTGCCATAGCCCGCTGCATCCCCTCTGGAAGCTCCACATTCTTGATTTCCACGGCGCTCACCTTAACCCCCCACGGGTCGGTGGCCTCATCAATGGTCTCTCTCAGTACCTGATTCAACTTGTCCCGCTGAGAGAGAAGTTCATCGAGCTCGTGCTGTCCCAGAACGCTGCGCAGGGTTGTCTGTGAAAACTGGTAGGTAGCCATCCGATAGTCATAAACCTCGATTACCGCCTTCTCCGGATCCATTACCCGCAGGAACACCACCGCATCGACCTTGGTAGTCACATTATCCCGGGTCAGGACCTCCTGTGAGGGAACATCTATGGTCACCACCCGGGTATCGACCTTCCGCATGTGGTCAATAAAGGGAATAATAACTCGGATGCCGGGCTTCTTCGTCCCCACTAACCTCCCAAAGCGAAACACCACCCCCAGCTCATACTGCTGCACCACCTTCACCCCGGCTGAGACCACGATCAGCAGGGCAAAAACTATCAAGATACCTAAAATCACCCATGCCATTTCTACACCTCCTTACTTATTTTTGTTTGGTCACTTTAAGCTTTAACCCCTTTACCTCAGTTACTATCACCTCCTCCCCCGGTTCAGCCTCTCCTTCATCCAAGATGGCTTCCCAGAGTTCGCCATGAACCACAACTGTCCCCCTGGGGTTCAACCTCGTCTTCACCACTGCTGTTGCTCCTAACATTCCATCCACTCCGGTGGGCTGCTTCCGGCGCTGGGTACGCACTACTGCCTGGAGCACAAAGATGGAGAAGGCCAGCGCACCTCCAGCCACCACGGCAATAAGCCACGGGTCTACCTCCAATCCAAACCCTGAAGGCCCTTTGGTGAAGGTAATCAGCGAACCGATGACCAGCGAGGCTACTCCTCCAACAGCAAGCGCCCCATGACTGGCGATAAATGGCTCCAGGGCAAGTAGAGCAAAACCCAGCAGAAACAGGAGAACCCCGGCCCAAAAAGCGTTAAGCACTGAAAGAGAGTAAAACGCCATCAGAAGGCAAATCGCCCCGGTTATGCCCGGAATGATAATGCCCGGGTGATAAAGCTCGACGATGATCCCCAAGCTGCCCACGCTCAAAAGGATGTAGGCTATATTGGGGTTACTGACGGCATACAAAAAGCGCTCGACTAGGTTCATTGGCTGCTCACGAACCGAGCAACCCTGGGTGTTAAGGATGACTTCTTCTCCCCCAATCTTCACCTTCCAGCCATTTAGCTGCGACAGAAGAGAATCGAGGCTGTCAGCTCGAATATCGATGACGTTCTTCTCCAGGGCCTCCCTATCGGTGAGCGAGGCACTTCCCCTTACGGCTGCCTCGGCCCACTCGACGTTGCGCCCCCGCTCCTTAGCAATGGTCTTGATCCAACTCGCCGAGAAATTGGTTACCTTTTCCTTCATCGTCTTTGATAGCTCCTGCCCACTAGAACTCAAGGTCACCGGATGAGCTGCTCCAATCGTCGTGCCGCTGGCCATAGCCGCCACATGGGCTGAGAGGGTAATGAACGTTCCCGCGGAGGCGGCCCAGGCCCCTGAGGGAGCCACCCAGACGATGACCGGTACCTTGGCGCTCATTATCCGCTCCACAATCTTCTGCGTTGAGTCGAGCAGCCCCCCGGGAGTATCAAGTTCGATAACCACTGCGGTTGCCCCCCGATTCTCGGCCTCTGTAATTCCATGGTCGAGGTAGTCCCACACGACAGGGACGATATCCCCCTTCACCCGCAGTAAGTGCACTTCAGGAGAGGCAGCCCAGACCCCACCCGTCAACAGCCCCCCCAATCCCAAGAGCAGGAGAAACAGGAAAAAGAAGCGAATGATTTTCACCATTATCTTGTAAGGCCGGCAGAACCTCTTTTCCAGAGCAACTAATTGAACCCCACAAAATCCTTGGATTTTGTGGGGACCCCAAATCTAAAAATTGAATTTACAGGGTCCCCAAAAGTCTTACGACTTTTGGGAAGTTAACTAATTATAGCCGATTTCTCCTCCCTTTGCTATATGATATAATAAAGCGCTTAGCTGAGCATGATCAAAGCTGTTTTCTTCGACCTTTATAGGACCTTAGTTCGCTACGATCCCCCTCCCGAGGTGCAGCAGGCCCAGGCCTGCCGGGAGTTTGGGCTAAGCGTTGAGCCCGAAAACTTACGCCAGGCCTTCGTGACCGCCGGGGAATTCCTCACCCAAGAAAACGCCCGTTCCCCCATCGGCCAGCGCAGCCAAGCAAAGCAACAAGAGTTCTGGCTGGAGTACGAGCTCACGCTCCTCAGGGCGGCTGGAGTAGAGACTACCCCTGAGCTGGCCTCCAAAGTCCTCGGGCAGGTACGCCAGCTCGAGCGTCAATTGGTACTCTATGAGGATGTCGAGCCCACCCTAGCCCTACTGCGAGGTCGAGGCCTGAAGCTTGGGCTCATCTCAAACCTGGATTGCACCCTGGAGGATTTCTGCCAGGGACTCGAAATCAAAAGGTTTTTTGACTTCACCCTCATCTCCTACGAGGTAGGAGTGGAGAAGCCCCACCCAAAGATATTTCGGCTGGCGCTGAAAAAGGCCCAAGTAAGGCCCGAAGAGGCAATCCATGTCGGGGACCAGTACTTGTCGGATGTGAGAGGGGCAAAACTAGTTGGAATAAAGCCGCTACTGCTTGATCGCGACGGTTTCCTAACCCATCAAGATGGCTGCCAGCGCATCAGGGGCCTAGGCGAAATAATAAATCATCTTTAGGAAGGGAAAAAATGGAGAAGGCAGAAAAAATCTGGCTAGACGGAAGGCTAGTGGATTGGGATGAGGCCAAGGTACATATTTTGACCCATGCCCTCCATTACGCCACGG
>CAZJSO010000061.1:0-717 GCA_964548795.1 uncultured Dehalococcoidia bacterium
GTGATCAGCCTGCCTCGTCCCCCAAATTATCAGCTATACGGTGCCAAGAGCAACGTGTTCTTCCTACGCAAGGCAAAACCGGAGCAGGGTCATAAGACCTTGCTCGTTCAAATAGACGATTACGCCCAGATAGGTAGCATATTCGGTATTTTGCGAAGGAGGCAATAGCGATGGAAGCGTTTAATATCACGGTTATTCACGAATCCGCCCCTATGATCGTGGCCAAAGCCCAAGAAGAGTTGGTGGAGCGGATGGATCCGGGGTTTTGGGACCTCAAGTGGCTGAAGTTGTTAAAGAACCTATATGTTACGGGCTTTAAAGTTGCCAGGTTGGGGCAATTTATCAAGAGCATAACCTATGGCCAGGTAGGCAGCAGATACTATGACCCAAGTGGTGAAGTTCTCTATTTACAAACGATTAATATCACCCCTACAGGCATCGACATTTACAAGAAGCTGGCTAGGATAAAAGCCGGCAGCTACAATGACCCGCCGAGGAGTAGAGTTGAGCAAGGGGACCTGCTGTTGGTTAACAGTGGTGTTAAACCAATTGGCAAAGCTGTAGCGGTTGTCAATGCTCCAGGCCTAATGAACATAAGCCAAGATATAGACAAGATCCGGCTAACCGGCGTGGAGCCTGCATATGCCGCTGTTTTCATGCTCTGCAAGTATGGCAATTCCCAGATATGGCGAATTTGTAGTGGCGTGGGTGCGCCTA
>CAZJSO010000061.1:727-7922 GCA_964548795.1 uncultured Dehalococcoidia bacterium
CCTAAGATCAACTTCGGTGAGGTAAAGTCCATTTGGATACCGGTGCTGCCCACAGATCTCCAGAGCAACATTCATGAAGAGTATTGTAAGATGGCCCAGTACCATGACGCCGCCATAAGTGCGGAAGCTAAAATGCTCAGCGCACAAGAACATGGTAACACTACAGCAGCAGAGAGGTATCGGACGGAATACGAGCGCAGCCTGAAAATCGCCGAGGCGATGCTCAACGACTTAATCCGACAAGTGGAAGAGATTATTGAAGGCAAACGGACGGAGATCGAGCCGGTGGATCGCATCTTGAAGGAGAGCCAGGGCTGATGGAGAACCAGAAGCGGCATTTATCCCAGTTCTTCACACCTGAGGTTGTCGTCCGGTTCATGTTCGACCTTGTGGGCTTTAATCCCCTGTGGAAGGTTATGGACCCGGCCTGTGGGGACGGAGCCTTTTTGAAAGAAGCTCTCAAGCGCGGGGCCAGTGCTGTGGCTGGTGTGGACATTGATCCGGAAGCTATCAAGGCTGCTCGGGAGAATCTTCAAGAGTTCGAGGGCCGGTTTCGCCTCTTCTGCCAGGACGGGCTGGCGGAAATTGAATGCCAAAGCGGCTTCTGGAAGGAACACTATGACCTGGTCATCGGCAATCCACCCTTCGCTAGCAGTAAATACCGGATTCGGGAGAAGCATATTCTGCAGCAATTCACTCTTGCCCAAACGGAGGACATGAGGCGGACTATGATTTTGCCAGGTCTAGAAAAGGAGCTCCACCCTGTCAAACCCCGCCCGTCTCAAGTCATCGAGGTGCTGTTCCTGGAGCGTTTCATCCAATTGACCAGGCCGGGCGGCAAAGTAGCCATTATCTTGCCGGAAGGCATCTTCGCCAATAGCAACCTGCATTATGTGCGAGAATGGCTAGTAGAACACTTTACAATCCTGGCGGTGATTGGCTTACCACGAGACACTTTCAAGGGCACCGGCACCACAGCAAAGACTGCCATCCTTTATCTTGAAAAGCGGAAACCGCCGCCGGACCACAAGGTAGTGCTGGCGGAGGTGACGGAAATCAATCTGGATAGCAAGGACAACCCCCAGTTAACGGCGATACTGGGAGCCTTTCAGAATATGGGAGAATCTACGCGTCCCAGGACAATGGGTGAAGTGTCCAGATAAGAGACAGCCAAAATTGGAACGGGTTCACCCTGTGCAAGTAATCATTGCGAGTGGAATCCACATTGCGACACGGGATTATGGCCAAGCAACGTAAAGCCCCTGTAGCTCAATATTACGTCTATGACCCTGAGACCTTCGAAATCCTTACTCAGCCCGGCAGGCGCATTCCATCAACTCAAGCGCAACGGCTGCGGGGGCTGGGGCTATATGAGGTAGCCGTAGGAAAGCCCTCCAAGCAGATCAAATTGCCCACCCCGCCAGGTTTCCAACCCCAAGCTTGGGGAAAGAAGGACAAAGCTATTGCCTGCGTTCGGTTGACTGAGAGAAAGGGGAGGTTCCTGGTCAATGGAGAGCTTCTGGAGAGCTACTTCTCAGTGGATCAACCACGTTGCTTCACTAAGTTTGGGACGGTTACGCGACGAGATATAGCACTGGAACCGTTCAAGAAGCTGGGGCTTAATCCAGAAAATTTCACCGTGGAGGCCTACGTTATAGGAGGCAACCGAGAAGAGGGTAAAAAGCAACCCCGTGCCATCGCCCATGCCCTGGCTGGAGCACTGAGCCTGTTGGATGACTCGTGGAAGCCCTTGCTGATCAGGGCCGGCTTCAGGTTCCAGTTTGATCCTCCAGAAGGGGTGAAGAAAAATGACAGCTAGTTTCTCCCCTGATTCACCGGTTGTGCAGGAAATCAAGCGCATCCTCCGGGAGCACCCCGAGGGGCTCACCATCCCCCAGATTCGCCGGGAATTGGTGAAACGGGGGCGCCCCGGGGTCTTCGAAAGCGACATCCAGGAGATTGTAAAGCTCCCCGATTTCCGCCGCCTGGTCGGCGGAAAGTATGTCCTGCGGGAGATGGAGGAATTCGCCGAAGAGCCATTTGAGGAGGAAGAGGCCCCTAAGCCCTATAGCGAATATCCCTCCACCCTTTCTTCCATACCTGACCTCCACGAATACATCATCTTCGACATTGAGACGACAGGCTTGGACCCCGAGGAGGCAGACTTCTTCCAACTCAGCGCTATCAAAGTCGTGGACGGGAAACCCGTTGAGGCCAGGAACTGGTATGCCCATGTTGACACCGATAAAATCACATACGCCCTGAAACTCAAACTCCACTTCGAAGAGTTGGGGCTGGAAGAGAAGATCACCAAGGCCCCGGATCAGGGGGCTGTGATGCAGGAATTCCGCAGGTTCATCGGAGACCTGCCTCTTGTCGCCCATAATGGCACTTTCGATTACAACTTCCTGAGGAAAGCCGACCCCTCTCTCGATAACGAGCTTGTTGATTCCCTCGAACTTATCTGTCTCGCCTTCCCCGAGCTGTCATCCCACAGCCTGGAAAACCTGGCTAAGCATTTTGGCCTGCGGGAAGGAGGAGAGCGATGGGGAGAAATCCTGGCCTTAGATAGAGATCTGGGCGTGTCCCGGCAGTTGGAGGCCGAGCCCAGTGAACTCTTTCACAGCGCCCTCTTCGACTGCCTGGTGCTGTATGTCCTCTTCCAAGATGCCATGGCAGAACTGAGAAAGGCCAGGCCAGAGTTCAAAGCCCAGTTCCGTCTCCTTTCCTCCACTCTGGCGGACCTGATCGGAGCCCCGCCTGAACCTCCCCAGACACCTCCGGCAAATCTTCAGGAACTCATCGAACTGCGGGATTGGCCTGAGGAAATTGCGTCCTTACAACGGCGACCGGTGGAAGGTTTGACCTTCAACGAAGCCACCGTTATGGAGATTTACGAGGAGCTACGCCGGCAAGATGAGCTTGAGAAGCGTGATGCCCAGGAGGAGATGCTTTGTCACGTGACCCGTGTCTTTTCCGAAGGCCGAAAGGCTATGATAGAAGCCCCTACCGGAACGGGGAAAACCTATGCCTATTTGCTGCCTGCTATCACCTACACCAAAGCTACAGGCCAGCAGGTGATCGTCTCCACCAGCACGAAGAACTTGCAAGATCAACTCCTCGGCACTTTGGACCACCTTTCTAGCTCGCCGGCTATTTCCTTCCCATTCAACTTCACTCTCTTGAAGGGCCGTCAGAACTACCCTTGCCTAAGAAGGCTATTCGAGACCTTCCTGGAAGCTTTCCACAGCGAGGATTCCGGCCAAGTCCCCTTCGAGGAGAAGCTGGCCCTTCTCTACCTGCTGCGATTCGCTGAACGGTCAAGAGACGGGGATATGGAAGGCCTCAGCTTCTGGTTCGAAAAACGTTTCCCTATCCTTTTGGCATTGAAGCAGCGGGTACGATCGGAGAACGAGACCTGCTACGGCACTTCCTGCCCCTATTATCGAAATTGCCGATACTTTTGCGCTAAGGAGCGAGCCAAGCGGTCGGACATCCTGGTGGTGAACCACGCTCTGCTCCTGCTGCTCTCCTCTGAAGAAGAACCCCTCAACCTGGTGGTTGACGAGGCCCATAACCTGGAGGACGCCGCAACCAGCACCTGGACCCAAACCGCTTCACAAGCGGAGATCGAGGGACTGCTGGGGCGGCTTCTTTCCCCTGATGGCAAGCGGGGGATCCTGGTGCGGGCCAGGCGAGAGCTAGGCGAAGATCGGAAGCTGGTGGAGAAGGCCCTCGGTAGCGTTAGGAGGCTCCGCAAACGGGCACGAGAGTTCGGAGGGTATCTCAAAGAATTCGTATCGCGGCAAGGAGTGCGGTTTCACCCACACTATGGAGCGACCTGGCGACTCTTAGCTGATCCCCGCCGGGCCCATTACTTCGCCTGGCAAAATGTGGATGGTGCATTGCGAGATTTGTTGGCGGAACTCGATGCCCTTGGCCAGCATTTGAACGAGCTTGAGACGAAGCTCTCAGCCAATAGGGATTCCGATACAGCTCTTTCCCTGGCTCGGGAGGTGCGAAGCGTTTACGCCGGGCTCATCAACGCTCCGGAGGCACCGGGACAAAGGCGGCTCCTGGAGGAGATATTGCAGGTGAATTTTGACCCTCTGAAAGTAGTGCACTGGATCGAGCTGGAGGCTGACTCCAAAGAGAAGGAGGGGGAGGAAAAAGCTGCTTCGCCAAGGATTCGCTGGGCCTTGCATCGTGCACTGGTGAGGGTGGCCGAGGAGCTGAAGGAGAGGCTTTATGAGCCCTCTCGTTCTATTATCTTCACCTCGGCTACGTTGACGGTGGCCGGGTCTGGCTTCGACTTCTTCCTCGACCGGTTGGGATTGGAGGATTACATCGAGTACCAAGACCTTATCCAACTCCCCGCTGAATTTGACTATGGGAAGCGTGTTCTTTTGTGCCTCCCGGGCTATTTGCGAGCTAGCGCCAGATATGAGGAACTGGATCGCTTTAAAGAAGAAGTAGCCCGAGAGCTCGATTGCCTCTTCAAATTCACCGAGGGAAGGGGACTGGTGCTTCACACGGCTCGGGATAGAATGGAGTATGTCGCCGAGCGGCTGGAGCGCAGCCTGGGGCAAGCCGGCATTCCAGTGTATTGGCGAGGCTCCAGGAAACTCCTAAAAGAGGAGTTCGAAAGCCGGGAGGGTTCGGTTCTTTTGGGACTGAAGTCCTTCTGGGAAGGCATTGATGTGCCGGGGCCACCCCTTAGCTATGTGGTCATCGAGAAGCTGCCTTTCCCCGCCCTCGGAGATCCCATCGTTAAAGCCCGCAGCGATGAGGTGCACGCCAGGGGGCGGCACGCCTTCATGGACTATATCCTTCCTCTGGCCACCATCCAGTTCAAACAGGGCTTTGGCCGCCTTATGAGGAAAAAGGATGACCTGGGCGTCGTGCTCTTCTTAGACAAACGGCTGCGGGGCGACGCTTTCTACCGGGAGATCGTGCTGAACTCCCTACCCGGATACAAGCGGCCGGGAGATGTCGTAGAAGCAGAGGAGAGTCGCCAAGCCCTTTACCAGCAAATCGCCCTCCATATGTGTGAAGCTTTTCCGGGTTTCAACTGGGAGGACCGCCTCGAGCTTTTCCCTTGCATCCGTGAGGAGGTCATCCCTGACCTTGAGCGGCTTCTCCAAGAACTGACGCTACCCGATAGAGTTCCTAAAGAAGACTACCCACGGTATCGTGATAAGGTTCTGAGGGCAGCAAAGGAGATTTTTGGCTATGACGATTTCAAAGTCCCTGAGCAGGAAGAGGCCATCAAGGCGATCCTGACCGGCAGAGACGTGATGGTGGTGCTCCCGACAGGTTCCGGGAAGTCCTTTGCCTTTCAAGTCACGGGACTTTTGCGAGATGGCCTGACTTTAATCTTCTCTCCTCTTATCGCCCTTATGCGGGATCAGGTGGACAAGCTGAAGGAGAAGGGTCTTACCATGGTTGATTACATTGTCAGCGGCCAGAGTGGAGCCCATCGGGATGAGGTTTACCGCAAGATGGTAAAGGGCGAATTGAAGCTTGTCTACATTGCTCCGGAGCGTATAAGGGATCCCGCACTTGTGGAGGCCCTGAGCCAAGCCAAGGTGGTGCAAGTGGTGGTGGACGAGGCACACTGTGTGCATATGTGGGGTTATAGCTTCCGGCCAGATTTCCTGGGCATCTCGGATCTTTTCGGCGAGGATAGGCCACCCATCGTCGCCTTGACGGCCACGGCCACTCAGGATAGTAGAAAATCCATAGCCGAGGGCCTGAAGCTGAGGGAAGGCTGGACCCTTGTGACCCGATCGGTGGACAGGCCGGAACTCAAGTTCATCGTCTACAATGCCAAAAGCTCACCCGACCGAATTCAAAGCCAGCGGGATAAACTGCGGATACTGATTAAGATCCTAAGAGCGGCCAAACGGAGGGATGAATCCGTCATCGTCTACGTATCCACCGTTCGTGAGGCAGAGAATTTAGCCCGCATCCTGAACTTCTCCGACTTCACCGTGCGCGCTTATCATGGCCGCATGAACGCCCAGGATCGGGAGGAAGTTCAGGAACTCTTCCGCAACAATATGGTGAAGATCGTGGTGGCCACCAAGGCTTTCGGCCTAGGCATTGACAAGTCGGATGTCCGGTATGTGATCCACTACGACGTACCGGGGGATATAGAGTCTTACTTCCAGGAAGCGGGACGAGCGGGGCGCGATGGCAAAGAGGCCTACTGTGTTCTCCTCTACCACAAGAGAGACCTCTCGGTTCAAAAATACTTCATTAGAGAGGCCTTTCCCAGTGAGGAGGAATTGCAAAGCTTGGCCCTCGCCTTGCAAGAGCGTATTGATGAGCGAGGGCGCATCCTGGTCTCTCCCCAGGAGCTCGCTGACGAGTCAGGAGTCGCTTTGGAGAAGCTGGATGTCGCTCTGCACCTCCTGGAGCGAATAGGCTTCATCCGGAGGTCCTATAACTTTGCTCTTACCGCCATGGTGCTGCTAAACCGAAGTAAAGAATGGTTACTGGGGCAACTGCCAGCTAAAAAAGGACAATTTCTTGACCGGATTGCCAAGAGTTTTGGTGTATCGAACAAGCGCAGTGTCGAATTGAACCTCCTGGAAGCCTTTCGGCAGACAGGCTGTGATCCATTAGAAATAGACAAGCTCTTTGTTGAGCTCTCCACCAAAGGCTGGGCTGTCTATCGGCCTTGGGAGAGAGGTTACACCTTTGAAGCTTTGGAAAGGCTACAGCGGGGAGACCAGGTTAGCTTGGACCAGGCCGAGGTTAAAGCCTTGCGGAGCTCTATGGAGCGCAATCTACGGCGAATGGTGCACTATGCTGAGAGTCTAGGTCCAGGTGATTGTCGGAGGCAGTCTATCCTCAAGTATTTTGGAGAGGAAATAGATAAGCAGTCCTCTCCATGCTGCGACCTCTGTCATCCAGATACCCCTTGGCCTTGGAGGGATGTCCCCTCGGAGGAGATTGGAGACATCAGCGCCACTGTGGATCCCTCGTATATTGCCTTGCGAGCGGTGGAATGGAACGAGAGCCTATTGGGAAAGAAATACTACCAGCCTTACACCGAGAACACGCTTGCTTACATCCTCTCAGGGAACACCTTTGCAGCCTCCCATAGAATCGAGGACCCGGTTCGTCGGTTGCGAAGAATCCGCCGATTGGAAAGTTCACCTTACTTCGCAGTGCTGAAGGGCATCCA
>CAZJSO010000062.1:0-7756 GCA_964548795.1 uncultured Dehalococcoidia bacterium
CGCATGCTAACCCTTATTTTAAACCGTCGAAATTGAAAGAGCAAAGTTGTATAATTAAACCGAAATTTCAAGCGTCGGCTGATGTGATATGGTGACTGGCGAACATTTAGGCCGGGGAGGGGCTATGATCGAATTTCGTCGCGATTGGTTTTTTCAAATTGATGCCGTGCAGCGACAGATGGAACGGCTCTTGGATCACTTTGCCGGGGCTAAACCGCCCATGGTGAGATTTTCGCCCCGGGTTTGGGAGCCGGCCATTGATGTTTATGAGACTCCAGATAAAGTGGTGGTAGTGGTCGAACTAGCTGGCATCGGCGAACAGGATATAGAAATCACAGTGAACCGCGATAGGTTCCTGATCCGTGGGGAGAGAAAAAAGCCTTCGTATGGCGGTCAGCAGGCCTACTACCGGATGGAGATTCCCAGCGGTCCTTTTGAGAGGGAAGTGTTACTCCCGGTGGCGGTTGATCCCCAAGGGAGTGAAGCCTCGTACAGAGATGGCTTATTGGAAGTCATATTACCCAAATTGGGGCAGCACATTCACAAGGTGGAGATAAAATCCGAATAGCTCGGAAAGGGAGAGGAGTTATGGTTGAGCTCAGTGGGGAACAAAGGGGGAATAGAAAATCACCCGGGATAGAGATTCCCGAGGTGTTGGCCATCTTCCCTAGCGAGGAAGAGGTGGTTTACCCCTCCCTGGTCATTCCGCTAGCAGCCTCTGAAGAAAAGGTGATTAAACTTATAGACGATGTTGTTGCTGGGGACAAGATCCTTGGCTTTTTTGCTAAGCAGGCCAACGGCTCGCTGTACGAGATTGGCACGGCGACCGGAGTGGCTCGCATGTTTAAGCTGCCTGATGGCTCAATTCGCGCTTTTCTCCAAGGACTGTCCCGGGTCAGGCTAAAGGAACTGGTTCAAACTGAGCCGTACCTCAAGGGCAGGGTTGAGGCAGCGGAGGAAGTGGTGGAGGAGACATCGGAGGTGGAGGCCTTATCCCGGAACCTGCTCCAGCTCTTCCAGAAAGTGGTCTCCTTGGCGCCAAACCTTCCAGAGGAACTTTCGATTGCCGCTATGAATTTACCTGGGCCAGGGCAATTATGCGACTTCATTGCGGCTCATATCAACCTCAAGCCGGAGGAGAAGTTAGAAATCTTGGGAGAGTTGAATGTCAGGAAGCGCATGGAGAAGCTAACCGGCTTTATCAACCGGGAGCTGGAAATCCTGGAACTGGGGAGCAAAATCCAATCCCAGGTAAAAACGGAGATGGACAAGGCCCAGCGAGAATTTTACCTGCGAGAGCAACTCAAGGCGATCCAGAAGGAGCTAGGTGAATTTGATGAGCACACCATGGAGATCAATGAGCTTAAGCAGAAGATCGAGGAGGCTCGGCTTCCCCCAGAGGCCCACAAAGAAGCAGAGCGGGAGCTTGATCGCCTGGCCAAGATGCCTCCTCAGGCAGCGGAGTATACGGTCTCCAAGACCTACCTTGACTGGTTAGTTAACCTTCCCTGGGACAAGAGCACCGAGGGAGAGATAGATATTGCCCGGGCAGCCAAGATTTTAGATGAGGATCACTATGATTTGGAGAAGGTCAAGGAGCGAGTCCTGGATTACCTCGCAGTTCGGAAGTTGAAGAAGGATATGAAGGGCCCCATCCTCTGCTTTGTGGGGCCTCCAGGCACAGGAAAGACCTCCATAGGACAGTCCATCGCCCGGGCCCTGGGGCGGAAGTTTGTCCGCCTCTCTCTGGGTGGAGTGAGGGATGAGGCGGAGATTCGTGGTCATCGCCGCACTTACGTCGGCGCCCTTCCTGGAAGGATAATCCAGGGAATAAGGCGGGCTGGTTCAAACGACCCGGTGTTCATGCTCGATGAGATAGATAAGGTAGGGGCCGATTTCCGAGGGGACCCCTCGGCCGCCCTCCTGGAAGTTCTGGACCCGGAACAGAACTTCTCTTTCACTGACCATTATCTCGATGTTCCCTTTGACCTTTCCAGGGTAATGTTCATCACTACGGCCAACCTGGTTGACCCAATTCTTCCCGCCCTCCGTGACCGCATGGAGATATTGGAGCTGCCGGGCTACACCGAGCTGGAGAAAATCCACATTGCACGGAAGTTTCTCCTCCCCCGGCAGCTCGGGGAGAATGGCCTTTCCGCGGATAGACTGGAGATCTCGGACGAGGCCATCTTGGCCATCATCCGAAGTTATACCAGAGAGGCTGGTTTGCGGAACTTGGAGCGGGAGATTGGCACCATTTGCCGTAAGGTTGCCCGGCAAGTAGCGGAGGGGAAGGAGGGGAGATTCGAGGTTACTCCGGATAGTCTGAAAGAGTTCCTGGGCCCGGAGAAATTCCGCTATGAGGTGGTAGAGAAGGAGGATGAGGTGGGGGTGGTCACTGGCCTGGCCTGGACTCCGGCAGGAGGAGATATCATGTTTGTGGAGGCTGCTCTGGTTCCAGGTAAGGGGCAGCTTATTCTCACCGGGCGCCTGGGCGACGTGATGCAGGAGTCTGGCCGGGCAGCCCTAACCTACGGCCGCTCTAAGGCTGCCTCCTTAGGCATCCGGGAGGATTTCTACAAGACCAAGGATGTTCATATTCATGTTCCTGCTGGGGCTATACCTAAGGATGGGCCCTCGGCTGGGATAACTATGGCCGTGGCGCTCATCTCAGCCCTAACCGGGAGGCCGGTCAAGAAGGAAGTGGCCATGACTGGTGAGATCACCCTGAGGGGCAAAGTTCTGCCCGTGGGAGGAGTCAAGGAGAAAGTACTGGCTGCCCACCGGGCGGGCGTAAAGAAGGTCATCCTGCCTCGGGAGAACGAGAGGGACCTGGAGGAAATTCCGCAGCAGGTCAAGGATGAACTTAAGTTCATCCTTGTTGAGCATGTGGACGAGGCCATAAAGGAAGCTCTTCAGCCAGTGCCTGCTGCAGTAGCAAGCTGAGCTTAGTTTGGATGAGCTTGAAGGATAAGTATGCCATAGTTGGCGTGGGCTATACTCCCCAGGGAAGGGTTGCTGGGCGAACAGCACTGAGTTTCTATCTGGAGGCTGGTGCTAATGCCATCAGGGATGCCGGGCTGAAGAAAGAGAATATAGATGGCTTGATTTGCTATCGCCATTTTCAGCCCCGGCAGGGGGAGCCTGACATAACCCCATATCTGGTAGCCCATGAATTAGGTCTATCCCCTAAGTACCTGAGCCAGGAAGCTAACTGTGCCCGGACCCATCTCTTTCATGCCATAGCTGCGCTGGAGCTTGGCCTTTGTAATTACGTGCTGGTCGCCTATGGCGATAATGCGCTGTCCGGCGGTCGCACGTTCTTGGCTGAGGATACCCATGGTGAGCCGCCAGGGGATTTGGCGGCCTTTGGTCATCTGGGGATAACTGCTAGCTACGCTATGGCTGCACGTCGAGCTATGCATACCTTTAAGACGGGCCCCGAGACTTGGAAACATATAGCTGTGGGGCAGCGGCAGTGGGCTAATTTAAATCCACGGGCGATGATGCATGAGCGCCCCATGACTTACGAGGATTACTACAACTCCCCATGGGTGGTGGAGCCCTTTCGCCTCTATGACTGTTGTTTGATAAGCGACGGAGGGCGAGCTTATATTGTGACTTCCCTGGAAAGGGCTAGGCATCTGCAACATCCTCCAGTGGCCATTATGGGGATTGGCCTGTGTAATCTGCCCCAGGATGTGCATCAATCTACCTTTCTGGATGGACCTACTGGTGCTAAGCCAGCCGGGGAGGCAGCCTTTGGGATGGCCGGGATCAATTCGAAGGACGTCGATGCCTGCGAGATATATGATTGTTTCACTTATACGGTGGAGATCACTCTGCAGGACTATGGCTTTTTCAAGCCGGGAGAGGGTGAGGATTGGTTTAAGGATGGTACGATTGCCCCAGGAGGGAGGTTGCCGGTGAATACCTCGGGTGGGCTCCTCTCCGAGGCCTATTTCATGGGTCTCACCCCGCTGACCGAGGCCGTAATGCAGCTAATGGGTCGCTGTGGCGAAAGGCAGCTTGGCCCTCAGACTAACACCAAGGAGCCGGAGATAATCCTGGTAAGCGATAACGGTGCGGTGCTTCAGTCCCACTCGTGCGTTGTGCTGAGAAGGTTATAGTATGAGCTATGGTAAGCCGCTGCCCCAACCCACACCGGACACCCAGCCTTTCTGGGATGGCTGTCGAGAGCATCGGCTTAGGTTTCAGAAATGTCGGCAATGCGGATATATTCGCTGGCCGCCAGCTATAATCTGCCCTTTGTGTCACTCATTTGAGGCAGAATGGATAGAAGCTAGCGGGCGGGGGAAAATCTACTCCTTTGCCGTCTATCATAAGGCTTTTCATGAGGCCTTTGAGAAAGACCTCCCTTACGTGACTGCTATTGTAGAGCTGGAAGAAGGACCTCATCTGCTCAGCAGCATTGTGGGCTGTCGCCCTGAAGAGCTGCGCTGTGAACTGCCGGTGGAGGTGGTGTGGGACAACGTTACCCAGGACTTTAGCTTGCCTAGATTTAAGCCGCTCTCCTAGCTTATTTCTGAGGCTCTGGGCTTAACATCTGCCAAATTGGGGGATTGAATGACCTGGCCGGAGTTTAGCCTCGAGGGTAAGGTGGCGCTCATTGCTGGCGGAGGGCGGGGAATCGGGCGAATGCTAGCCCTGGCTTTTGCTGAGGTCGGGGCTGAGGTAGCCGTGGCCAGTCGAACCCAGCCAGAACTGGAACAGGTGGCGAAGGAAATCCGTGGGTTTGGGCGACGGTGCTTGGCAGCGAAGGCTGACCTCACCCAGAGGGCTGAGGTGGAACAAATGGTTGAAAGGGTAACTCAGGAATTCGATCGAATTGATGTCTTGGTAAACTGTGCCGCTACCAACCTCATGCGCCCCTTGCTTGAGCTACGTGAGGAGGGCTGGGACCGAATTATGGATACCTGTCTGAAGAGTTATTTCCTTTGCAGCCAGGCAGTAGGGCAGGGGATGAAGGAGCACCAAGGAGGTTGCATTGTTAACCTGGCCTCGGCAGCGGCTGGGAAGGCTACCCCAGGAATGGGGGCTTATTGCATCGCCAAGGCCGGAGTGGTAATGCTCACCCGGGTGCTGGCGGTCGAACTGGCCCCCTACAATATTCGAGTGAATGCCATTGCCCCCGGTGTAGTCAGGACTAAATTCAGCCAGCCCCTGTGGAGTAATCCCCGGCTGATGGAGAAGCTCCTACCTCCAATTCCATTGGGGAGGATTGCTGAGCCTGAGGATTTAGTGGGGCTGGCCCTCTTTTTGGCGTCCGATGCCTCGAGCTACATCACTGGGCAAACGATCTACATAGATGGCGGGAGCTCAGCCTGAGATCTCCAGAGTTCGGGATAGATAAGTCCACCCCCCCTTATCTCTGAGCTTGGCATACACCTTCTGAGCTGCTCCCTTGTCCTTAAAGAGCGAAAAGAGCGTGGGTCCACTCCCCGCAATCTGCGGGGAAGCCACTCCAGCTTTTTGAAAGGCCTCAAGGTAGTTCCCGAAGCGAGGGTAAATCGAAGGATACACCTTGGTGAAGACATTCCAGCCCTGGGAGACGGAGGGCGATGTCCCCTCCGTTAAAGCCTGTCTCAATGCGTGGGTGAGCTGGCCGGTGGTGTAGTGTGAGGGGGTGAGGTGAGAGTAGAGGATGCGAGTCTTCTCCCGAATGGGCAGCGGCGGGAGGAAGAGGACTACCCAATGGGGAGGGAGTGGAGGGAGGGGGGTGACCCTTTCCCCTAAGCCCTCAACGAGACAGGTACCATTGTAGATGAAGAAGGGCACGTCAGCTCCCAGCCTTGCCCCCAGTTCGGACAGCCTTTCTCGGCTAAGCCCCAGTTTCCAGAGCTGGTTTAGCCCTCTCAGCACTGCGCCGGCATCACTCGACCCTCCGCCAAGTCCAGCAGCGGAAGGGATGCGCTTCTTGAGCTGAATCAGCGCCCCCTGCTGAGGCCGAACTACTTCCTGAAGGAGAAGAGCTGCTCGGTAGGCTAGGTTGTCCTCCACTGGCAGGCCAAAGAGGCGTAGTCCATCCCACGGGGGGAGGGAGGAGCAATCCAGAAGGAGCTCCAGCTCCTGATTCTCCTGCAGTATCAGTTCATCGCCGAGCTCTATGGTTTGCATTAGGGAGCATATTTCATGCCAACCGTCTGGCCTTTTCCCCCTCACCTCTAGGGTGAGATTAAGCTTGGCCGGGGCAAATTCCTTTATCACCGATCTCCCCCAGGCCCGGTTTTGAATCCCTTGCGAAGGAGGTAGACCTCTTGCTCCTCCCAGCTCAGCCCCTTTTCATCCAGTTCTATCAGCTTCTCCAGCTCCTCTACTCGGGCCAGGACTCGAGCCAGGCTGGCCTCATCGGAGAGAGCCCGGCGGTAATCCTCCTGCGCTTTCTTTACCTCGCCCTTCTTTTCCAGGGCAATTGCCCGATTGTAATAGGCCCGGCTATTGCCGGGATAAAATTCTATCGCCTGAGAATACAGTTCTATCGCCTTATCCAGCTCGCTTCTTTCTAGGTAGCGGTTCCCCTTGATGTAGAGGATTATGGCCTCAAGACAACGCTGGGGGAGGCCTTCCAGTCGCTTTACCTCAGGAAGCTCCTCCCAGTTTAGGTCTCTGACCTCCCCGTCGGCCAGAGCCCCGATCCGGCGATGGCTTATATTTTCGGACCCGTACCAGAGGTCGGGGAAGCGCCTTCTGCCATCTGAGAGGTTAAGGAGATTGGCATGGTGGGGAACGTAGCGGCCGGCAAGGTCCACAATAACCTCCACCACACCCATGTGTAGGCCAAACTCTGTGCCCAGAGAAGACAGCAGCCGGGCATATCCCAGACAATCAGCCTTCCGAGTGGCCAGCGCTTCCTCCAGCTCGAAAGATCGCCCTCTTTTTACGTTAGCTCGCACTAGCCGGTAGAGCCACCTGGCGACCTCCAGCTCGAGTTGGCTTCTCCGGATGAGGTTTAGCTCGCTGGACAGCCTTTCCTGGACCCTGGCTCGAATTTCCCTCAAGTTTTGCCCCTCGAGGTTCCCAGGGGGCTCGAGAAGGCTCCAGTTTTCCAGATCTTCTAATTCCATTCGGTTTATTATAGGTTTCAGGCTGGGCAGTTTTCAAATCGACCGGTTTCTTGATTTTCTGGGTGGGCGAGATTTAAAATTTGCTGGTGTTCTTTTGAGCCGGTGGAAAAATGAGATTAATGGATAACCTTTACGGCTATCTCTGGCAAGGCAGGGGCAATAATTGCCATACATATGTCTTTGCTGGCGTTCTCCGTGGAGAGAGGCCACATGTTTTGATAGACCCTGGCCATGTAATTAATGAGCTTGGCGAACGTTGTCTGGAGCATTTATTTAATCTCATGGGCCTTGATCGAATAAGGCCGGAGGAGGTAGGACTCATAATAAACACGCATAGTCATCCGGACCACTGCCAGGCAAACCAGTCCTTCGTAGAGAAAACTCAGGGCAGGGCTCTAATTAGCTTGAGCAAGGTCGAAGATGATTTTCGCCGCGCAAGCAGCGCGAATCTAATGCTAGGCCTTAAGGTTGATTTTGAGCCAGACTTCTACCTTCAGGAAGGTGAACTCAACCTGGGCCAGGGCGAGAGGAAGATCAGCCTTCAGGTGCTCCACACCCCGGGCCATACGCCGGGTTCCCTTAGCCTTTACTGGCCAAAAAACAAGGTTCTTATCACCGGTGACGTGCTTTTCTACGGCGGGGTGGGCAGGACTGACCTGCCAGGTGGGGAG
>CAZJSO010000063.1:0-7731 GCA_964548795.1 uncultured Dehalococcoidia bacterium
TAGTTGAGATAGTTGAGATAGTTGGGTTAGTTGGGTTAGTTGAGATAGTTGGGTTGGTTGGGATGGTTGAGATAGTTGGGTTGGTTGGGATGGTTGGGTCGGTTGGGATGGTTGGGTCGGTTGGGATAGTTGGTTTTCGGGTGAAGTTATTTTAGACGAGGAGGGTTGTGGAGATGATCCACTTTGTCCAGCTGGCTGGTTTTCAGGCCTGGCCTCATCTGATGCTACTTCAGAGACTCAAGCACCAGGGTGGCGAAGTAGGTCAGCTTTTTGCCAAGCTCTTTCTTGCGGGAAGTGTAGTTGAGGTTGAAGATGCAGAAGGGGCAGGCGCTGACCACCTCTTCAGCCGGAGCAAGGTTCAGCACGCTGGAGGCAAGCTTCATGGAAAGGTCACGGTAGACCGAGCGGATGCCAGCCCCAGCGCCACAGCAGGGGGCCTCGGCCCGATTTTTCTCCGCTTCCCTGAGCTCTGCCCCGCAGAGCTTTAGGAGCTCCCGCGGCTCCTCGGTCATCCCCTCCCCGCGGGAAAGGCGGCAGGAGTCCTGGTAGGTTACCTCTCGAGGGATTTTCTTCAGGGCTGAGGGCTCCTCCTTCAGCCGATCATAGATGATCTCCAGCACGTGATGGACGGAGAATTCAATCTGGCCCAGCACCTCGGGATAAAAGTACTTGAAGCACTTGAGGCAGCCGTTACAGGGGACGAGGAGCTGCTTTAGGCCCAGCGACTTGAATCTTTCCACGTTCTTCTCAAAAAACTCGCCGGCGATATCCCTCCTCCCGGCCTCGTAGATGTAGGTTCCACAGCAGCCCTCATCCTCCAGAAGCATAAAGTCGACTCCCAGTTTCTTGAGGACGAGGTAGGTGGAGGTGGCGGATTCCTTCACCAGGTAGGAAGGGAGACAACCCATGTACAGGAGGGTCTCCGACTCCCTGTGAGGAAACTCCTCTGGCAGCCATTCAAGGCGCCTTTGGGGATCTCCGTTTACTGAATTCCCCTGCTTCAATATCCCCTGGATTATCTGATCGTGTCGTGGCAGGGGGCCAAATCCCCGACGCACCAGTTCTTCCCTGGTCTGGTGTATTACCTGGGTGACTTTTATTTCCTCAGGACAGACGCTCTCACACTGCATGCACTTGGGGCAGTTGTAGATGCTCTCTATCTGGCGGGGGTCGGGCTCTTCTCCATCGAAGATGCGGGCCGCGGTCTTAAGGCGCTCCATCGGCGAGAACAGGAGCTCGCCGGTGGCCTGGTAGGTGGGGCAGACCTCCAGGCAGGCCTCGCATTGGGTGCAGCGGGAAATTTGTTCCCTTACCTCTGGCATTTCTCCTCCTTCAAAGCTTTACCCGGCGCCGGAGCGTCTGCTCCAGGTCAAAGGGGACTACCTCTGGCCTGGAAGCCTCGTAGACCATCACCACCCTGGCCGACAGTCCCTCGAACTCCTGCTTTATGCGGCTCATTTCCTCCGGGGGAAGCGGCTTGACAGGGCAGGGGCGGAGAGGGGTATTGAGCTGGACCTCGTCGGCGGAGATCTCTTCGGCCAGCCGGGCGAGCTCCCGGGCATGGTCCTTGTTCTGCTCCAGGAACATAAGCTGGAGGGCGAGCTTGCCCTGCTGCTCTGATTTCAGCCGCTTGATTCCCTCTACCACCTCGGCCAGGGAAAGCTTGCCAACGGGGCGGTTAATCCGGCGGAAAAGCTCCTCATTGGGGGCATCCAGCTTGGCCACCACCAGGTCGGCCTGGGCCAGCTCCCGGCGCACATCCGGGCGGCTCATCAGGCTGGAGTTGGTGAGGACGGCTATGGGCAGTTTCAGAATCTCCCTGGCGAGCTTTATCGCCTGGCCCAGGTTGCTGGCCAGTGTGGGCTCGCCCATGCCGGAGAAGGTAAGCCAATCAGCGGGCACCCCTCTCGCCGCATGTAGCTCCGGGGAGATTTCCTCCAGAGGAACAAATTCCCTGCGGTCAGTGATTCTATAGGTGGTCTTTCCAAGCTGGCAGTAAGTACAATTAAAGGAGCAGGTCTTGCCCGGAGTTGATAGGAGGTCAACCCCCAGCGAGCGACCCAGCCTCCAGGAAGGAACCGGGCCATAGATGATGGAACTCAAAATTCACCTCGCATATTTATTATGTCAAGCAAGACTCCCTGCCAGACTGGCGTTTTGTTCAACGCCGAGTATTTGAGAGCAAGCCTTCATCGGGTTCCAGCGGTTGATGGCGCTCGAGATAATCTTTAAGCGCTTCCCTAAGTGTATCGGCTGCCAGGACAGCGCAGTGGACACTTTCCTGCGGCAGGCCTCCTAAGGCTTGCAGAATGTCGTCCGAACTGACCTGCTGGACTTCGGCGATGGTTTTCCCCCTGACCATTGTGGTAACCATGCTGCCAGAAGCGATGGTAGCTATACAGCCATCGGTCCGGAAGGCGGCGCTGGCAATCCGGCCGTCTTCGACTTTCAGGTATATCTCCAGGCTGTCTCCGCAGGAACCGGTGACCTTGGCGAATCCATCGGGGCCCGGGGGAGAGCCCAGGTTTCGGGGGTTCAGGAAGTGGCTTATCACCTCGTCCGAGTAGGTCTCCCTCAGGTTCCGGATGACCTTTTCCTGTAGCTCCTCGAAGTTGGGTATTCTGGCTTTACTGAGGCCGATACCTCCTAGAACCTGCTCGGCCCATTTCTTCAGGGAGCTCTCAAGGTCAAAGGACATTCTCCCCACCTCCTCGGGGAAGATATCTGGCGCTAAGGCCTTCCCGGGCTATCAGCTCTGTTAGCTCCGTCTTCAGCCTTTTCTTCTCCTTTCCGAAAAAGAGGTGGCTCTGGCACCGGCAGTCGCTTGAGCCGAAGTGGGGGATGGAGGGGAATCTCTGGGCCAGGGCCTGAGCTAAAGAGCACTCGAGCCTCTGCCTGCCGGGAAGAAGGATCACTTCCGAGATGTTCGCCTGGCGGAGCAGGTAATCTATGTGCCAGTGCAGCTTCTTGGTTTTTCGAAGGTGTCGTCTCACCCTCGCTTCAAGTCCTCTCAGAGCTGAGCCCACATAGGCATAAGAGCCTCGGGGAAAGTCAAGGACTCCCAGATGGCCAATGGCGATCCGTCGTCGTTCCGGCAGTTCGAGGAGCAATATGTAGCTGCCTTTTAGCTGAGCGCTTCGATGATTGCCTGACAAAGGGATGCATCCTCCTCCGGCGTTCCGCCACAGATCCCTATGGCTCCAACGAGCTGGCCCTCATCCCAGATTGGTAGGCCACCGGGAATGGTGGTCAGGCGCTCATTCCAGTTCTGAGCGTTCAGGCCGGCCCCCGGCGCTTCGGAGTGGCCGAACCGGGACACCTGGGAGGTGGGCAGCCTGAAAGCAGCCGCCGTCCAGGCTTTGTCCCGGGCAATATCGACGCTGGGAATGGGGGCACCATCCATGCGGTGGAGAGCCACCAGCCAGCCATTCTCATCCACCACAGCGATGCTGCAGGGCCTGCCCAGCTCTCTTGCCCTGGCCACCCCGAGCAGCAGTAGTTTTTTGGCCCTCTCCAGGGTCATCATGGTAAGACTCCTCCCATCTCATTCATAAAGGGCGGTGATTCCCGCCTGGCTGACGGAGGTATCGCTGATATCTCCCACGCCGGAAGGAACACCGCTGCAGCCAATGGCGCCGATGATGTCACCTTCCTCATTGGTGACGGGTATGCCACCGGGGATGAAACAGAGCCGCCCCCTCCCCCTCCCGATCATCCCCAGGGCATGATCCCCCAGAAGCTGTCCTACATTGCGGGGGTCAAGCCAGCGAGAGCCCAACAGGGTGGGCATTTTGAAGGCCACCGCTGTCCAGGCCTTCTCGATGGCAATGTCGGTGGTGGCCATGCCAGCCCCATCCATGCGGTGGACGGCGATGACTGCTCCTGCCCTGTCCACCACGGCTATGCTGCACGGGGAGCCGGCGATATCCCGGGCCCAGCGCTCGGCAGCTTCGAGCATCTTCAAAGCCTCTTCCAAGGTCAGGCTGGTCATAATGCCCTCCGGGGAAAGAAATTCAGGAGAGGAGGTCAGCCGTGGCCACCAGGTCAGCGCCGGTGTCCAGCAGGTTGGGCAGGATTACCTGGCCAGCTCTAATGGGCGGCCTGGTTCTCACCTGGGCCAGGAACCTGGCGGCCTCCTTTAACTTCGTTTTAAGTATGGGCCTGTTAGTTCTTACCGGCAGGAGCGGCTGGGAGCTGCTCTGGGTGAGGAGGGTAGCCGTGAGGACTCGCACCGGGTTTCGATGTTCCTCCAGAACATATTGTTGCCCCTGCTTGCATTTGCAGCCAGTGATCTTGGTTACCTCTCCCTGGTCGTTAAGGGTTAGGGTGGCCTCGCAGCCAAGGGGACAACCGATGCAGATGAGCTTGTCCTCAGGCATCCTAGCTCCTCTTCTCACACTCCACCAGTATTTCCTCGGTTCCTTCTTTCAACCGGCTCAACTGAGCCGGGGATAATTCTATCTTAAGCATTTCGCTCGGCTTTACCACCCGGAGCCCCTGGCTAAAGATATCTCCCACCTTCAGGCGCACTTTCTCCTCCATCTCCTTTACCCGAAGGTAAAGGGTAACACCGCTTTTGCCACTGATGCTCTGGGGCACTATATAGCGTATGTTCCTTCCTGGCTTGAGGGCGATCCTGCCCTTTTCCTCCAGCCTCTTCCGCCGGGCGAATCTGGCAGCTCCAGCGCCAGCTATCTCGGCCTCCCAGGAGACGTTGTCTACCAGGTCGTGAACGTGAACCACGTTGCCCCCGGCAAAAATGCCCGGGGCGCTGGTTTCCCTCCACTCGTCCACCAGCGGCCCGCCAGTCAACGGGTCGAGCCTTATGCCGGCCATGAGGGAAAGTTCATTCTCGGGGATCAGGCCCACCGAGAGCAACAGGGTATCACAGTCTATCTCCTGCTCGGTGCCGGGGAGGGGCCTTTTATTCTTATCCACCTGGGCCACGGTCACCCCCTCCACCCGCTGCTCACCGTGAATCCGGGTGATTGTGTGCTCCAGGAGCAGAGGGATGTTGAAATCATGAAGGCACTGGACCTCGTTTCTGATCAGGCCCCCAACGTAGGGGAGTATTTCCACCACTGCCTTCACCTCTGCTCCTTCCAGGGTGAGGCGGCGAGCCATGATCAGGCCTACATCGCCAGAGCCCAGGATGACCACCTTTTTCCCGGGGAGGAATCCCTCCACATTGACCAGTCTCTGCGCGGTTCCGGCGGTGAAGATGCCGGCGGGCCGGGTGCCGGGGATGTTTAGCTGCCCCCGACTTCGCTCCCGGCACCCCATGGCCAGCACTATGGACTTGGGCTGCAGGGAGAGATATCCCTGGCGAGCGCTAACAGCGGTGAGCCGGCGCTCAGGGGATATTCGGGTGACCATGGTCTCCAGCAACACCTGAATTCCCAGGTCCTCTATCTTCTCCGCAAACCGCCGGGCATATTCCGGTCCGGTGAGGTCCTGGCCAAAATATAGCAGGCCAAAGCCATTATGCACACACTGGTGCAGGAGGCCACCAAGCTGTTCCTGACGTTCCAGTATGATGACGTTCTCGGCCCCCTCCTCTTTAGCCTTGATGGCGGCCGCCATTCCGGCAGGGCCGGAGCCGATCACCGCCACATCTGCCTCGGTGAATTTCATGCCTGAACTCCCAGCAGCTCCTTGGCCTTGTAGAGCAGGAGTCGAGACTCCCCACCTTTCTTGGTCACTGCTTGCTCCGGCAGGTCGAGTTCCCGGGCCAATATTTTCACCACTCGAGGGGTGCAGAAGCCACCCTGGCAGCGGCCCATCCCGGCTCTGGTCCTGAACTTGATTCCGTCCAGGGTGGTGGCCCCTCGGCGAATGGCGGCGACTATTTCCCCTTCGGTCACCGTTTCACAGCGACAAACTACATGGCCATAGCGGGGGTCCCGGGCCACCAGTTCCCTCTGCTGTTCCTCGGAGAGCTGGCTGAACACCGGCGGAGCCTTTCGGTAGGGATTAAAGCCAGGGTCTTCCTCCAATCTCAGTCCTTCCTGTTGAAGCAGTTTTAGCACCTCCCTGGCAGTGGCCGGGGCGGCACTCACTCCGGGATAGCCGATGCAAATGTTTACCCAGCGGGGCACTCTTCGGGAGGCCTGGACAACGCATTCATGCCAGCCAACCTCCCAGTGGCGAAACATCAGAAAGCCAGCGAACGAGTTGATGATGTCCCTCTCCGAGATGTCAGGCACTATTTTTCTGGCGTTCTGCAGGGCGGCCAGGGCCATCTTTCTGGTCGTGGAGTGATCTTCTCTTCGGGCTGGCTGCATGGTGGTGCCGAAGAAAATGTTGCCATGGACGCTGGGCGTGACTATGTTCATCTGTCCCGGGGCCTCGGGACGAGTATGCACTTCGTGACCTATTATTCCTCCCAGGTTCTTGTCCAGGATACCCACGTATCCCCTGATGGGATAAAGGACGAAATCATCGGCCTTGACCAGACGAGCTATCTTGTCCACCGAAGTTCCGGCGGCGTTGACGATGAAGCGAGACCTGATCAGGCCCTGGCTGGTCTGGACCTCGAACCCATTCGAGCCCTGAGATATGTCCTGAACCTCGGTCTCCCGCCTGACCTTGACTCCATTCTGTTGGGCGTTCTCCACCAGACCAATGGTGAGCCTGACCGGGTCAACCACTGCGATATTGGGGTCATAGAGTGCTCCGATGGCCTCTTTAGTTACGTTGGGTTCCATCCGGCGGAGGCCCTCCTGGTCTATAAACTCATGGGTGGTTAGGCCAACTTTCTCTGCCCTCGATTTCAACTTGCGATATTTGGCCAGCTCCTCATTATTGCGGATGAGAGTGAGTTCGCCTATGCGCTTAAAGGGAACATCAAGCTCCTGGCAAAGAGGCTCCATTAAGGGGATGCTTTCCCACACAAGCCTGCTGCGGTGGTATTCCGGGCGAAACTCCAGAGCGTCTCCTCCCTGACAGACGATACACATGTTGGCCTTGGTGCTGCCCCAGCCAAAGTCGCTCTCCTTTTCCACCAGGGTTATGTCTACTTTATAGCGAGAGAGCTCTCGAGCTACTGCTGCCCCTAAGATTCCCCCACCGATGACCAGCACTTCTGTTTCCATGGGGCTACTCTTCAGCTTCGGTTAGGTGCTGCCAGGATGTTGCTTCTCCGGCACCAGTCCTGAGATCGCCTCGATGAAGGACTGCGAGAATGAGTCGAAGACTTCCGAGCTATAGCGCTCGATCAAGCCCTCATCGCAGAGTCGAGCGATCTCCGGGTCTAGGGGGAGCTGTCCCAGAAGCGGCGCTTCGGCTGCCCGGGCCATCTCCATGCCCTTGCTCTGGCCGAAAACCTCGAGCCTTTTTCCGGTATCCGGAATGAGGAAATAGGACATGTTCTCCACCACCCCCAGGATGGGGATGTGCATGGAGTCCCGAGCCATCTTAACTGCTTTGCGCACCACCATGGCGGCCAGATCCTGAGGTGTGAAGACGATGACCACCCCGTTCAAGGGGAGGGACTGCATCACGGTAAGGGCGGCATCGGCCGTGCCCGGAGGCAGGTCTACCAGCAGGAAGTCCAGCTCTCCCCAGAGAACTTCCTCCCAGAACTGGGTGATGGCCTTGCTGATGAGCGGCCCTCGCCAGATGACGGCGTCATCCTCATGGGGCAGGAGCAGGTTAATGGACATGATCTCTATTCCACCTCGAGAGGTTACTGGAAGGATACCCGACTCAGCCCCGCTGGGTCGCCAGTTC
>CAZJSO010000064.1:0-7472 GCA_964548795.1 uncultured Dehalococcoidia bacterium
GGGCGGAGGAAGCCTGCCCCTTCCCCAGGGAGGCTCCACTCTTATCACCTCCGCCCCTAAGTCGGCCAGAACCCGGGCAGCATAGGGCCCAGCATAGACCTGGCCCAGGTCAATGACCCTTACTCCTTCGAGAGGTGTTCTTGGCCTCATCAAATTCAGATAATCCGCCTGGCTTCTAGTTCGGCCAGCTTCCCCCTCGAATATCCCAACCACCCACCATATATTTCCTCATTATGCTCCCCGAGCAATGGGGCCCGGCCAAAGGTGGTCCAGTTAGCGTCCACCTTAAAAGGCGTGCCGGGCAAGGCAATCCGGCCAGCAAACGGATGTTCTATCCCCTGCCAGAAGCCGCGGGATCGAAGTTGAGGATCCTCAAAGGAATCCTCCACGCCGAGAACTTTAGCCACGGGCAGGCGCCACTCCTGAGCCCGGCGAAAGACCTCCTCCACCGGGTGTTCCTCCAAACATCCTTCCCCAGGATCATCCGGGCATAGGGCTTCCATGAAGTGGCTAAATTCTTCTTGGTAGACCTCTGGCGGGAGGAGGAGCCAACCATCGCGGCAACGAACCCGAGGTTGGCCAGCACCTGAGCGCCTTCGAATAACTCCGCTATAGGCATAGCTGAGCAAGGTCCCTTCCAGCAAGGAAGCCACCACCTCCATCTCTGAGAGATCAATGTGTTCCCCTCGGTCGGTCTCCTCTCTGAGAAGCAATGCTGCCAGAGTGGCTATGGCCGCAAAAAGTCCAGCCTGGTAATCCGCTTGCGGGCCGGGCAGCTTCAGTGGCGGACGCTCGGGAAGGCCCGTGAGGTGCATTAACCCACCCATGGCTTGAGCCACCATGTCCGACCCTCTAAAGCCCCGATAGGGGCCAGTCTGGCCAAAGTAAGAAATTGAGGTCAAAACCAGCCTGGAGTTCAACTCCTCCAGAACCTTATATCCGAGCCCTAAGCTCCCCAAGGTTCCTGGGGGAAGGTTCTCCACCACTACGTCGGAAAGCTGGACAAGCCTCTTGAAGGCTTCAATCCCGTCCTCGGTTTTCAAGTTGAGCGTGACGCCCTTCTTATTGGTGTTCAAGAAGAGAAAAAGGCCGCTTTTCTCTGGGTGGGGCTGGTCATTGGGAAAAGGCCCGCAGTGGCGAGATATATCCCCTTGGCCAGGCTCCTCCACTTTGACCACCTCAGCTCCGAAATCGGCTAAAAGCTTGCCACAGTAGGGAGCAGAGACATATCCTCCCAGCTCAATGACCCTAATCCCCAAAAGCGGCCTCATCCTCAGACACCCAGACGTCAGCTATCAGCCTCATTCCAAAGCTTTTGCCCTGCCCACCAGGCGGCAGAAGTTGCAAGGGGAGGAATAACTGGGATAGCCACAGACTTCGCACTCGCCACCCACATCTTCCACTGGTTTCCTCTCTCGCTCAAGGAAGCCAAGGTAGAAGTTGCGCCTCACGCCTGGAAGCTGTCCCTCCAGCTTCTCCAAGAATTCTTTGTATGCCCAAGAGGTGGCTCGAGAGCTGAAGGGACATTTAAGCTTCACATAATCGATCTCCTTCAGGGAGGCATAAGTCAGGATTTCTTCCGTGCCTACGCGGAAGAGAGGCTTCACACGCTTGGCTAGCTTGGGATGGGTAGAGGGGAGGGAGGGATACATCTTGTCCAAGTAGCGCTCCTGCCAGTAAAGAAGATTGCCCAAGAGTCGAGCTGCCTCGTCATCTAGACCGTGCCCGGTGGCCAGAACCGAAAAGCCACCCTCCACAGCCGCCTTGTTCAGCAGGTAGCGCTTCAGACTTCCGCAAACCGAGCAAATATGACGACGATTGGCCTTAGCCACCAGGCTGACAGGTACGCCCACCTCCGCCTCTAAATCAACCACTAAAAGTTCAAGTCCCCTTTTTTGAGCAAACTCGCGAGTTTTTCTGAGCTCCTCCTCGGAGAAATCGCCAAAGTTCAGCTTCAGATGCACCCCAGTTGTTTGGTATCCCAGCTCCCAAAGCACCTGCCAAAGGGTTAAGCTGTCCTTCCCGCCGGAGACGGCCACCAGAACTCGATCCTGGTAGCCAAACATGGACTCATCTTTTATTCCCTTCTGAACCTGGCGCTTGAACACTAAGTCAAAACAACCGGGACAGAAAGCAGCATTATAAGCCTTCAGCTTGACGAAGGCTTCCTTCCCACACCGCTGGCACTTCATCATCCGTTTCTAAAGCTGCTGAACCTTCTTCACCGCTTCCAGGATTGATTCTATCGAGGGGGCTTTCCTCTGCTCCGGACCACAGCCCAGTGGGTCCTCCTCGGGTTCCTCTCCCATAAGCACCTGCAGCCCTGACTTTATCCCGTGGGAGAGCGCTTGAAGGTGGTACCCTCCCTCGAGGGTAAAGAGTATTTTCCCTCCGCAGAGCTCCTCAGCTAGGCTTTTCAGCAGCTTCACTATGCGGGCAAAGCCACTAAGGCTGAGCTGCATCATGGCGATCTGGTCTGCCCAATGGGGGTCAAAACCAGCGGAGACAAGTATTAGCTGTGGCTGGAAGCGGCGAGCCACGGGAACCAGAATTTCCTCATAGGCTCTCAGGTATTCCTCGTCGCCACACCCGGCCGGAAGAGGCACATTGACCGTAGCTCTTCTCCCTGCGCCATGCCCCACCTCATCAATTGCGCCCGTACCCGGATAGAATGGATACTGGTGAGTGGAGAAGTAAAGCACGCTGGGGTCGCTGTAGAACGTCTCCTGGGTGCCGTTCCCATGGTGGACATCAAAGTCGGCGATGAGCACTCGCTCAAGACCATAGGTCTTCTGAGCGTACTTAGCGGCGATGGCTATGTTATTGAAGAGACAGAAGCCCATGGCACGAACTCTGGTAGCATGGTGCCCGGGAGGTCTCAGCAGGCAGAAGGTAGAGTCCACTTCTCCTTTGAGCACCGCATCAATTGCTCGCAGTGCCCCTCCAGCAGCATAAAGTGCCACCTCATAGGAGTCGGCTGAGGTGACCGTGTCTCCATCAAGCCACCCCCCACCATGCTGAGAGAAGGTCTCCACCCTGGAGATATGTGAGGGGTCATGTACCAGTAGAAGCTCTTCCTGAAGTACTGGCCTTGGCTTGATCAGGGTGAGCTTCTCCTTCAGGCCTGCTCGCTCCAGCAGGCCAATGGTCTCCTCCAGCCGGCGCCGATTCTCCACATGGGTACCAGTATTATGCCGGAGATAAACTGGGTCATAAACCAATCCTACCTTCATTTCTCTCTCCTTTTTCCACTATAATGCTAGCAGAGCTAAACCTCGAATACAATTGACCTTTTTCTTTACGGGGAGTTAAAGTGGAACGTAGCCCAGCGCTCAAGGGCTTGCTTCAAGAAATAGAGGATAGCCGGATATATCAGCAGTTCTTACACTCCCTGCAAGCATACGGTATCGGGCAAATATGCGATTTCCATGCCCATATCTCGTCGGGCAGAGGTGATTTCCTCCCCACCGCTTCCCCAGGGGAAGTAGCTGAGCTTCCAAGCCATCCCTTCTCTCTGGAAGACGTCTATGAGTTCTACGAGGCCTTATTCCGGAGTCGAGGCCTAGAGGCTTTGGCCGTCGTGTTTGATACTCCCCTTCCAGCCTATGATATTCGGAAGAAGAACCTGAACCTACTGGAGAATCTTCGCCAGCTTCAACCAGTAAAAGCAGCCAAGCTTATGCCTTTCGCCATCGTTACCCCACAGATGCAGGCGGCGGAGCTGGAGGAATACCTAAAGCTGGGGGCGAGAGGTTTCAAGACCACTCCCCGGGTTTCGAGAACATATCATGAGCGAAGAAAAATCCCCGATGTAAGTTTGGCGGAGATGTTAAGTCCTGCGTCTCTGAAGCTCGCCGAGAGCCACCGGATTCCCTTCCTCATCCACCTTCCCCAGCTTATGGGTTCCGCCGAGCTGGACCCGAGTCTCAAAGAAGGTCTGGAGCGAGTTCTTTTAACCTACCCCGATTTGAGACTTGTTCTGGCTCATTTAGGCCTCTGTCAGACCCCCTCCAAGCTGGCGGACCTCCTCGGATGGATGGAGGAGAAAAACTTTGGGAGAAGAATCTGGCTGGATGTCTCGGCCATCACTCTCCCCGAGGCCTTTGAGCTGGTGCTCTTAAGCCCTGCCCAACTGCTCTTCGGGACGGATATGGACTTCTGCCTTACGGAAAGGGGCAGGTATATCCTGATCAAGCACGAGGCCACCCAGCGGGCAGTCCTAGTAAGCCAGTCCCTCGGGAAGAGGTTTAAAGGCCTGGCCCAAGAGCAAGGCCTTGAGCTTAATGCCCCACTCTTTCTCTTCCAGCTTGAGGGCCTCATGGAAGCCCTAGCAAGGCTAAGAAGGAAGGGCATGGACAAGGAAGAACTTAAGCAAAGGCTTAAAGCCCTGTTCTATCAGAATGCTGAGCAAATCCTGCAAAACAGGCTTGAAGGTTGCTCAAGGGGCGCTTAAGCCTTAGAATAAGCCAGGAGGCCTGAGAGACATGCCCCTATCTAAGCAAATCCTGGATGAGGTAGCTTTAAGCGAGGAAGAATACAAGCTCATCGTGAAGCGTTTGGGAAGGGAGCCGAACCTAGTGGAGCTGGGGATGTTCGGCAGCCTCTGGAGCGAGCACTGTGGATATAAGCACTCCAAGCCCCTGATCAAGCTTCTGCCCACCCAGGGCGAGCGAGTACTCACCCGAATTGGAGAGGAGAACGCCGGTGCGGTGGACCTTGGTGGAGGAATTGCCCTGGTGATGAAGATGGAGTCCCACAACCACCCCTCGGCCATCGAGCCCTTCCAGGGGGCGGCGACCGGGGTGGGGGGGATCGTGCGAGATATCTTCACCATGGGGGCCAGGCCCATCGCTCTGCTCAACTCCCTCCGCTTCGGGCCTTTGAGAGAGTCCCGCAACCGCTACCTCTTCACCGGAGTGGTGGCCGGGATAGCCTCCTACGGCAACTGTCTGGGGATACCGGATGTTGGGGGGGAGGTCTTCTTCTCCGAGGCCTACTCTCAAAATCCGCTAGTCAATGCCATGTGTGTCGGGCTGGCGGGGGTGGATAAGCTTATCAAGTCCCGTACGGGCGGGGCAGGGAATCAGCTCATACTAGTTGGGGCCGATACTGGGCGGGATGGGATTTACGGGGCCTCAGGCCTGGCCTCGCGAACCTTTGAGGAAGAGCGAGAGCTTCGTCCCACAGTTCAGATGGGGAACCCCTTCCTAGAGAAACTCCTCATAGAGGCATGCCTGGAGCTCAAGGGAACCGATTGGATCGTGGGAATACAGGATTTGGGGGCTGCTGGACTTACCAGCGCGGCAATAGAGGCCGCAGCAAGGAGTGGCAGCGGGGTTATCCTAGACGTCCTGAAAGTTCCGCGACGTGAAGAAGGCATGACCCCCTACGAGGTCATGCTCTCGGAGTCTCAGGAGCGCATGCTAATTGTAGCTAGGAAGGGGTACGAGGATAGGGTCAAAACCCTCTTCCAGCACTACGACCTGGATTGCGAGGTCATTGGCGAGGTCACCGACGATGGGCTGGCCCGGATCATGGAAGGGGAGAACGTCGTGGCCGAGGCCCCCATTGACCTCCTCACCTCCCCACCCCTTTACCGCCCACAGGGGGCAAGACCGGACTGGTTGGCAGAGCAGCAAAACTTCGATTTCAACTCCCTGCCCGACCTTGAGCCAAGAGAGGTCCCAGGGATATTCTTAAAGCTTCTCTCCTCGCCCAACATCGCCAGCAAGGAGTGGGTCTACCGTCAGTACGACCACCAGGTTGGTTTAAACACGGTAATCCCCCCAGGAAGCGATGCCGCCGTACTGCGAATAAAGGGAACTAGAAAGGGCATCGGCCTAGTCACCGATGGCAACGGGAGATACTGCTTCCTCGACCCTTACCTTGGCGGGGCCATGGCCGTGGCCGAGGCAGCCCGAAATCTGGCCTGCGTCGGCGCAGAGCCCTTGGCCATCACCGATTGCCTTAACTTCGGGAACCCTGAGAGGCCGGAGGTTTACTGGCAACTGGAACAAAGCCTCCGAGGAATGGCCCAAGCCTGTAAGTTCCTGGACATCCCGGTCATAAGCGGCAACGTTAGTTTGTACAACGAGACTCGAGGTCAGTCGATCTACCCCACCCCGGTGGTGGGGATGGCCGGTTTGCTGGAAGACTTGAAGTACCGCTGCACGCCTTGCTTCGAGGATGAAGGGGATGTGGTCCTCCTGCTGGGCGGTGGAGGGGGACTCGGGGGGAGTGAATATCTGGAGCAAATTCATGGCCTGGTGGCTGGGGTCCCCAAGGTGGATCTCGAGCTGGAGAGGCAGGTGCAGCGCTTTCTGCTTCGGGCAATAAGACAAGGGGTTATCAAATCGGCTCACGACGTCTCCGACGGAGGGCTTCTGGCGGCCGTGGCCGAGTGCTGCCTTGCCGGTAGCCGAGGCTTTAGGGGGAAAATAGAGGTAGATGAAAGGCTAGATGAGGCTCTCTTCGGCGAGGGGGGCTCAAGGGTGGTCGTTTCTCTGGAGCCAAGAAAGGTGGGAAAGCTGGAAAAGCTGGCGGCGGAGCATGGGGTGCCGCTTAAGCCGCTGGGGGTGGTTGGGGGAGAGGAATTGATCATCGAGGGCTTCCCCTCCCTGCGGCTAACGGAGGTCGCCTTGGCCTGGAAACACGGGCTGGAGAGGGAACTAGGTTAGGCCTTCTCCGAGCTTTGCTGAAGCTTATCCCGGCAGGTCTTGTCCCAGCGCTGGAGTCCGCAGGCTTGGCAGGAAGAACGACAGTCTGGCGTTGGCTCCCCCTTTTGGCTTCGCTCAAGCTCACGTCTCAAAAATGCTGTGCTGATGCCGGGGTCAATGTGAGACCAGGGCAGTGTCTCCCCAAGCTCTCGCTCCCGGAGATAAAAGTCTGGGTCGACGCCTGAGTCCCAGAAAGCCTGTTGCCATGGCTCCCACTTGAAATGCTCCCTCCAGCTGTCAAAACCGCAGCCAAGTTCCCAGGCACGGCGAATAACCCGACCCAGGCGGCGGTCGCCCCGTGAAAATACCCCTTCAAGCAAGCTTAGTTTGGTGTCTAGCCAGGAAAGCTGGGCGCCGGTCTTCCTCAGTCCACGCTTCAGAATCTGCTGCCTCTCCAGAATCACCCCTTCCCCGGCCTGTCCTATCCACTGGAAAGGAGTATGAGGCTTGGGGATGAAGGTAGAGCAGTTGGCTCGGATATGCAGTCCCTTCCCAGAGCCCAGTTGCCTGAGCTTCCGCACCAAGGACGCTATCGCTTCGACGTCCTCCTCGGTCTCCGTGGGAAGGCCCAGCATGAAGTAGAGCTTGAAGCTCCCCCATCCTGCCCTGGCAGCTATCCCAATGGTCTCCAGAAGCTCCCCGTCAGAGATGGGTTTATTGATCACCCATCGAAGTCGTTCGGTGCCAGCCTCTGGGGCAAAGGTGAGGCTGGCTTTCCGGCCAAAGGCAAGCTCAGCCAGCCTCACCGAGAAAGCA
>CAZJSO010000065.1:0-7233 GCA_964548795.1 uncultured Dehalococcoidia bacterium
GGGAAATACAATATACCTTCGGAGAAGACCATCCTGATGCCTCAGGCCCGGGACAAAAGAACCCTGGCAAGGAGGAGCAGGTGGCTGGCCGAGGTCTGTAGGACTAGGGGCTTCCGCTTCTCGACTCGACTGCAGGTCTTGCTTTGGGAGAATAAAAGAGGAACTTAAGCCACGTTATGGAAGGAGGCTGATTTGAGAATAAGGATTCTGGGAGCGCACAACTTCGAGTCGAGGGACACTCGGCTGGTCTCGCTTCTCGTGGACAACATTCTGGCCATTGATGCAGGGGGCCTTGCCTCTTCTCTTACCTTCTCAGGGCAGGAGCAAATCAGGTCCATCCTGCTCACCCACGGGCACTATGACCATCTCAGGGATATCCCAGCCCTGGCCTTGTACCGCTTCTATCGGGCCACCATCAAGGTTTACGGCCTGGAGGAGACCTTGGAAGTCCTCTCCTCCCACCTCATAGATGGACTGATATATCCTAAGTTCACTGAAAGGCCCTCCAAGGAAAATCCCACCCTCAGACTCTTTCCCCTTGAGCCCTACAAGCATTTCTTGGTTGAGAATTACCAGGTCCTTCCTCTTCCCGTAAGGCACTCCGTCCCCACGGTGGGCTATCTCGTCTCGAAGGACGAGCGCAGCTTCTTCTATTCTGGGGACACCGGTCCCGGAGTTGCTTCCTGCTGGGACCATATCTCCCCCCAGCTTCTCCTCTTGGACGTTACCCTGCCAAATAGGTTTGCCTTCCAGGCGGAGGAGGCCGGGCACCTGACCCCCAGCCTCGCCGGCCAAGAGCTTAAGAAGTTCCGTGAGCTTAAGGGTTACCTTCCAAAGCTAACCTTTATTCACCTCAGCCCGCCCTTCGAGTCCCAGATAAGGAGAGAGGCAGAGGAACTGGCCAGGGAGCTGGGGGCTGATATCGAGCTGGCCTTCGAGGGCATGGAGCTGGAGGTCTAAGGGCTGCTCAAGCTCTCATCTAGGCTCCCGTTTGGGAGCATCCAGTCCGGGTGTGGCTCTCCTTTCTCTTCCATTTGATATCTGGTGCAGCTCTCCCAATCTCCCTTACAATAAAGTTCAATCCACCTCCGACCCAACCTCCCCAACTCATAAAACCACTTCATAGGGCATACGGGGTACCATTTGCAATCCCTGGATAGCACCTTCAGCTTGCGGTAATTCTTCACCAGTTTCTCTTTGGCTGACTCATCGTAGAGGAGAGCGGCCGGATGCTGAAGGGGGAACACCTTCCTCTCGCCCAGGAGGAGCTGGCCGTAGACTTGGTGGAACTCCGACTTAGCCGGCAGGTCGAGGCCGTACTTCTCGGAGATGTACCTGGTGGCATAGTATCCTAGGGGAACTATTACGGCCGGGTTTACTAGCTCTATCTCCCGGTCAAGGTAACCGCTGCAAGCCTGGATCTCGTCCGGCTTTGGCCTCCGGTACCCGGGAAGCTTGCACTTAACCAAGTTCGTCATGTAGACTTCCTCTCGAGCAATGCCGGCCTCCCTTAGCAGCTCGTTCAGCACCCTCCCCGAGGGGCCGATAAACATTTTCCCCTCCCGGTCCTCGTTCTCTCCAGGTGCCTGAGCCACCAGCATGAGCCTGGCCCTCAAGTTGCCTTCGCCGCAAAGGACTTTTGTTCGAGTCTCAGCTAGCCGACATCTCCGACAGCGTCTTATCTCTTCATTCAACTCCTCGATCCCAACCATCGTGCTTCCCTTTATGGTAGCCAGCTTGATATTATGGATGCGACCTTTACCCCGGCGATTACGAATAAGGCAATTATAAAAGTTTCCAGACCTGCTTTAAGACTGATCTGCCTCATAAAGAGAGCTGCTCCCACGTCGGTCAGTACAGCGAAACCGAGTGCGGCTGCCAAGCCGTACTGCCTGAAAATCAGCACCATGGCGATTACCAGTGGAAGGGAGAGCAATGTTCCTACCACTGCCACGGAAACGATATTCGTTTGCGTGGCGCTAGTTATTACATTTGTCATTCCAGCCATCCTAGGGCAAACGATGAAAAGAGCGAAGGCAATGTATACCGGTATCAAGGTGTGCATCTTGATGCCTCCTTTGTACATGGCTAATTACTTCGTCGTTCGGACATTCGCCCTTTACCGCTCCTTGTCTATGTCAAACGGCTGAGCCCTGATTTCTCCTTGATTATATCATCCTTGAACGGCCTTGCCATATCCGAGGGAATTCGTTAAATTTGAAAGTGATATAGCCGACCGTCCGAGGTTCTGAAAGAGGAGGAGTATGACCCGGCACAGTTCGAGTGAGCTTCCAAAGGTTTACGATCCTAAAGACACAGAGAAAAAGTGGTATGAGTTCTGGCTGAGGAAGGGGTATTTCACTCCCCGGATCGACTGGAAAAAGAGACCCTTTGTTATAATCATGCCCCCGCCGAATGTTACCGGCGAGCTGCACGTGGGACATGCCTTGACATGTACCCTAGAAGACATCCTTACTCGCTGGCATCGGATGGAGGGTGAACCCACGCTCTGGCTTCCCGGGGAGGATCACGCTAGCATTGCCACTCACTGGGTAATGGAGCAGGAGCTGGCTAAGAAAGGCTTAAGCCGGCATGACCTGGGTCGAGATAAGTTCGTCGAGCTTGCCTGGGAGTGGACCAACAAGTACCGAGAGGTTATACGTCGGCAGCATCAGAAGCTTGGCGCCTCCTGCGACTGGACCCGGGAGCGCTTCACCCTCGACCCTGGCCCCAGCCGAGCTGTGCGCACGACCTTCGTCAATCTCTATAACAAAGGCCTGATCTACCGGGGGGAGCGCATTATCAACTGGTGCCCCCGGTGCCTCACCGCCCTCTCCGACCTTGAAGTAGAGCACAGAGATATCTCCGGGCACCTGTGGTACATCCGCTACCCTTTGAAGGAAGGTGGCTTCATAGAGGTGGCCACCACTCGGCCGGAGACTCTCCTGGGAGATACCGCTGTGGCCGTAAGTCCATCGGACGAGCGCTACCGGCATCTTTGGGGGAAAACAGCCATCCTTCCTGTGCTGGGACGTGAAATACCCATTGTCGCTGATGAGGCGGTGGATCCCGAATTTGGGACTGGTGCGGTGAAGGTAACACCAGCCCACGACCCCACCGACTTCGAGATTGCCCAGCGGCATAATCTGCCGCTGATCAACCTGATGAATCTGGATGCCACCTTAAACGAGAACGCCGGCCCTTATCAGGGCCTGGAGCGCTTTGCCTGTCGGGAGGCCTTAATTCATGAGCTTCGGGAAAAAGGTTTGCTTGCTCGAACTGAGCCCTATACCCATAGGGTGGGTCACTGCTACCGCTGCAATACCATGGTCGAGCCGCTGGCCCTCAAGCAGTGGTTCATTCGAATGAAGGAGCTGGCGCAGCCAGCGATCAGGGCCGTTCTCGAGGGGGAGATCGAGATCATTCCCGAGCGATTCACCAAGGTATACCTCAACTGGATGGAGAGCATCCGTGACTGGTGCATCAGTCGCCAGCTCTGGTGGGGGCACCGCGTCCCGGTATGGTACTGTCAGGACTGCGGCCAGCTCACCGTGAGCGTAGATGACCCCGGCTTCTGTGCTCACTGTGGCTCACTGAAGCTGGAACAGGACCCGGATGTTTTGGATACCTGGTTCAGTTCGGCCCTGTGGCCGCACTCCACCCTTGGCTGGCCGGAGGATACAGAAGACCTTCGCTATTTTTATCCCACCTCTGTAATGGAGACTGGCTACGACATCCTCTTCTTCTGGGTGGCCCGGATGGTCATGATGGGGCTCGAGAATACGGGCAAAGTCCCCTTCCGTAAGGTCTACCTTCACGGCCTTATTCGTGATGAGAGAGGCGAGAAGATGAGCAAATCCAAGGGCAATGTGCTCGACCCTATCCAAGCGGTGGATGAATACGGAGCTGACGCCCTTCGTTTTGCTCTGGCTACTGGGAGTTCTCCAGGAAATGATACCAGGCTGAGTCCCCAGAGGTTGGAAGGAAGCCGCAATTTTGCCAACAAGCTCTGGAACACGGCCAGGTTTGTGTTAAGTGCCTTGGACGAGGGGAAGGTGGAACTGCCTGCCCCTCCCCTCCCCGCTGAAGACCGCTGGATCCGCAGCCGGCTAAGTCGGCTCGTAATTGAGGTGCGTCAGCTCCTCGAAAATTTCTTGCTTGGCGAGGCTGCCAGCCGTATCTATGACTTCCTCTGGGGTGAGTTCTGTGATTGGTATGTTGAGCTCTCCAAAATCAGACTTCGACAGAACATATCCCCTTCCCCCATTCCGGTGCTAGTTCACACTTTGGAGACCATTCTGCGCCTGCTTCACCCTTTCATGCCTTTCATCACCGAGGAGATTTGGCAAAGGCTCCGGCCAGTGCTTCCCGAGGCGCCCGAATCCATCATGATCGCCTCATATCCCACAGCCCGGGAGGAGGAGCTGGACCCGGCGGCTGAGGAGGAGATGGAGGCGGTGGTTGAGGTCATTCAAGCAATCCGAAACTGCCGTGCCGAGGCCAAGCTGCCTCCTTCCGACTTTATCCCGTGTTTCATCCGGACTAAGTCTGACGGTATTCCCCTGCGCAACTACTCCACGGCCATAGCCAGTCTGGCCCGGGCAAGGCCGCTCACTTTCCTTGAAGGAGTGGAGAGGCCATCAAGGACTAAGGTGGTGGTACTTCGGGAAGCTGAGATCTTCTTTCCCGCGAGCCAGCTTAACCAGGAGAAGGAAAGGGAGCGGCTCACTGAGGAAGCCGACTTTCTCCGAGCACAGGTCTCACGGCTGACGAAAAGGCTTGAGGATGGGGAATTCTTAGCCAAAGCCCCACCCCAGGTGGTAGAGAAAGTGAAGGCAAAACTGAGGAAGTATAGAGACAGATTGGAGAGACTGCAGCATCAGATATAGGAAGTGGCCATGTAGCCGGACCTTAAAGGTGTTTGGTCAACGCTGGCTCCAACATTCTTCTCGGCATGGCGCCGACTTTCTGGTCAATCAGGACGCCGCCCTTAAAAACTAGAAGCGTGGGGATGGACATAATGTGGTATTTTCTGGCCACCAGGGGATTATCATCAACGTTCAATCTCCCGAAGGTAATTCTCCCCTTGTAGTCCCTGGCCAGCTCTTCCATTATTGGCGCCACCATTCTGCAGGGGGCACACCAGGGAGCCCAGCAATCAACCACCAGCAGCTTGTGCTTCTTAACCGCTTCATCAAAACTGCTATCCGTGAGCTCAAGAATTAGAGGGACCTCTTTGGTAAGTTCATCCTCCTTAAGAAGTTCGACCGCTACCCTGCCATTGGGTTTCTCTTCGAACTTCAGACGCAGGCTCCTCCCTTTGAAGGAATCCTTCAACCTCTTCTCAGCTTCCCGTAGCAGGAAGTACTTGCCTTGCTGCTCATACTCTTGAAGTTCTTTCCAGAGGTCTTCTAGGTTGAGGTAGTTTTTGTAGAATTTGGAGAGCAGGAGTTCTAGTTCCTCCAATTCCCTCATCCGCTGTTTTTCTTCCAAGGTTATTTCACCAACTTCGGCCAACTTTTCCCGCGCTAGGGGCGGAAGTGTTTCCTCAAAGCCTTCCACTTTTCACCTTCCTCCTCTCTTGCAATGTACAGCTAATAAAGAACGTCTCGAAATTTACACCCTCAATTATAGCATCTAGACCTGCAAATGGGCATCCCCTTGTGGCGAGTCTACTTTGTGAATACTTGATTTCCGGTCGCCGCCAAGGAGCAAAGACTTTTTAAGCAGCACCCCTGGCAGAGAGGAAGTCGGCGACAGGTCTCCTTGCCATGGCGAACGAGAAGGGCATGGTACTCATTGTAAAGGGAGACATCTGGCGGCAGGCTTTCGATGAAGAGCGCTTGGAAGGTGGAGTAACTGCTGGTCTGCGGTAGCAGGCCAAGCCGACCCAGGATGCGACGAGTGTAGGCATCTATGACGAAGATCGGCTTATTGGCTGCATAGAGCAGGATGGAATCGGCCGTTTCCTCGCCAATTCCATAGAGGGACAGAAGCTCCTGGCGAAGTTGAGTCATGTCCTGGGAGAAAAGCCTTTTTAGATCATCCTCATAGTCTGCCAGGTGGTTCACAAAGGCCTTAAGCTTAAGGGCCTTGGCTTTATAGAAACCGCAGGAGTAGATAAGCTGGGAGAGCCTCTCCAGCTCTAGCTCTCGTAGGGCCGCTGGCCGAAGGGCATCGGCTTTCTTCAGGTTAAAGATGGCCTTCTCCACGTTTTTCCAGGAGGTAGCCTGCGTCAGAATGGCCCCCACCACGACCTCAAAAGGGTCATCCGCCGGCCACCAGTTCTGTGGACCATAGCGGGAGAGAAGGCGCTGGTAGATTTCAAGTAGCCTCTGTTCCGTTTGACTTCTCGCCGACATCATCATATATTATAGCTCCAAATTCGGAGAGTAACTTTCCTCGGGACAGGTGCTTTGCCTTGACGCAGGAAGACTTTTGTTGAATAATAGGCCAATATAGAACGTTGGGGGTAGATAGACCTGAGCCTTTATCTAATGTAAGCGCTCCAAGCAGTGGGACAGGGAGGTGAAAGTATGATTAGGGTGATGATTGAATGGCATTGCCAGCCGAATAAGGAGCTGGAAATGGAGAAATTGCTGGTGGAACTGAGGACCAGGGCTATGGGACAACTCGGCTATATCTCTGGTGAGACACTGAGGTCAGTGGATGACCCTTCACTTTGGTTGGTTATCAGCACTTGGCACGACGCCGATCAGTGGAGGGTCTGGGAGACCAGCGCAGAGCGCCAGGAAGTGGTACAGAAGATCGAGCCTTTCCTCGTTGCTCCGATGAAGGCCTCCATTTTCAGCTTCGTGAGGCGGGGAGGAGCGGAGTCTGCCCACACCCTCGATAGCGGGGGTGCCTAAGCTGGAGGAAGGCTCCGAGAAGATGCTACCTCTGGCGGATTAGATGCTCCTTTGTGTTTGCTTGGAGACCTTTTGGCCATCTGGTAGATATGTTAATCGCGTCTTAGCCTTTGGAAGCGCGGAGGGAGGAGGTAATTCATGGAGGTCATAGCTTCAAATGCGATGCTACAGCAGATAGCTGACAGTTTGGCCGACGAGCTTTTCGTCGTCGACGGCGAATATCGAGTCAGGTTTGCCAACCTGGCGGCCTGCCAGAAACTGGCCGCGGGCGCTGAGTCCCCCCTGGGCAAGCTTTGTTACGAGGTCTTCCAGGGGAGGGATCGACCCTGCGCCCCTCCCCTGTGGGAGTGTCCCTTGCCCCGGG
>CAZJSO010000066.1:0-7144 GCA_964548795.1 uncultured Dehalococcoidia bacterium
CGCTGGGCAAGCCCGTCTACATTAGCGAAAGTGGCGGGTACTATCCCCCCGGCCTGGTCTACTATGCTGAGAAAGCTGGTGGCCTTCCTGTCCCCGCCCCAGCCCCTACCCCTATCAGCCCTGGTGAACAAACAATCAGCTTGACGGTCCAGATAACTTTCTCCATTCAGTAACCCGGAGAGCCCTGGCCTTCTCGAGGAGGCTTAAAGTTTCTCCTCCTGTTCCTTGGGAGCCAGGGCTTGCTCTATGGCCTTGAGACGTTCCTCAAACTCCAGTTGTTCTCGCCGTAGCTTCTCGATCGCCTCGGCCACCGGGTCAGGCAGCTTACCGTGCTCGAGATCTATCACCGGCCTGCGCCGGTCACTTACTACTCTGCCCGGTATCCCTACCACGGTGGCTCCGGGCGGCACAGACTTTATTACTACGGAATTAGCTCCGACCACTGCTCCATCACCTACCTTAATGGGTCCAAGCACTACTGCTGCTGCCCCAATGGTCACCCGATTTCCAATGGTAGGGTGGCGTTTCCTCTTTTCCAGGCTTGTACCCCCCAGAACCACACCCTGATATAGGGTTACGTCATCCCCAATCTCGGCGGTCTCTCCAATTACCACTCCAGCTCCATGATCGATGAAAAAGCGCCGCCCGATGGCTGCACCTGGATGGATCTCCACCCCGGTCACAAAGCGGTTCAAGTGGGAGATTAACCGGCCGAGCAAGCGGAGCTTACGCTTCCAGAGCCAATGGGCTATTCGATGGAGCCAAAGAGCATGGAGTCCCGGGTAGCAGAAGACGACCTCCAGCACACTGCGTGCTGCAGGGTCTCGGGCAAAGACGGTCCGAATGTCCTCCCTCAAGGTTCTAAACATGGTCCTCTCATAAAGCCTGCAGCAACCCCTACGACTGGCTTCACTCTTACCTTCCCCCACAGTCCCATTTCCCCGCCCTTAATGATCACCGTGCCTTGGAGTCCGGGAATGCGCTGGGCCAATTCCAGTCCCCGGGAGATGTCGGCTTCCTCCCTGACCAGATTTCCAATCGCTGTAGCGGCGGCGTCCGCCAGGGCAGTCGACTTCGAAAGCACTACCACAGCATCAGTCCGACCAAAGCTGAGGGAGGGCCCGACGGTGCCGGAAGAAGTGCAGACACCCAGCGGGGTCTCTTGTGGCTCTACCTCTAGAGCAATCCGACCACTTAGCGGTGAGTCTCCAGCATATATGCCGACCAGTCTCTTCTTCGATACCTTCAGGAAAATATCTCCGCCATTTTCCACAATGACCTCTGAGGAAAAAGGAAGCAATTCCTGACCCACGCAGTCAGCAATGGCTCCGGCTACAGCAGCCATCGGACCGGTAAGAGCCTCCTCGCCTGCCTGGGCCATTTCCTTCACAATATAAGGCGCCTCAGCCTTCACCCTAACCGGCTGGAGCGAATTCAGGAACTCCGGATGCTGGCTGATGTACTTCTCTAGACGGGAGCGATGTTTCAGGCAAGCCCTTAAGGCTTTCTTGCGGAGGTTTTTCTCGGCACGGATGAATAGATCTGTCTCCTTTACCACCACTTCGAAGCGAATCAGGTCGTCATCCTTCACCCAGCAGCGATAAGTTCTCAGCTCGTACATCTGGTAGCTTAGAAACGTACTTCCATGGCCCGAGGAGGACAGGCCAGAATGCAAAGCTCACAGGCAATGCACTTGGCACTATCAAAATCTACTCGCCTTGAAGGGAGTTCCAGGGAAAGAGCACCGGTGGGGCAGATTGCTACGCACGCACCGCAGTGAGTACACCTCGACTCGTTCCGAACTACATCCTGACTTATGGGCTGAACCTCTACCCCCAGTTCATCCAGAAACCTGGTGCCGTTCTCGTAGTCCTCCTCCTCCCCGGTGAGCTCCATGAGCACGAACCCCTGTTCTTTGGGCACGATTGAGGCTTTCAGAATGTTGAACTCGAGGTCGAAGTCCTTGGCCAGCCGGCAAACTATTGGCTGATCCACCAGCGAGTGAGGGAACCTCAGTACCACTCTGTGAGAGACAATCACTTCACTCCTCCCCTAGAGACTTGAGGAAAACATCCGGTATATGGGGCAATTCGGCCTCCACCCAGAGCTTGAGGCAGGTAAGGGAGCAGAAATTATACTGCCTGACCCGGTGGGGCCCATCCCACCGCGAAACCGTAAGCCAGCCCTCCATAAAGTGGCAGGGCGGCTCATTCGGAGGTACCTGCACCTTCTTACCACAGAAATGGCAGACTACAAATTTCATTCCCTTCAAATTCCCTCACTCTATCGGGCGCTCTTCAAGAGGCTTAAATTTCACTCCGGCCTCCACCCCCGGGAGCGGAGCCACTGGCTCAGTCAGTAGAAACCGGCCGCTTTGAATCCATTCCTTCAAGGTGCTGGCCACCTCTACCGCTTTAAAGTAGCTGGATAAAGACGCTGTGGGCACTTCCTTCTCCAGAACCCTTATCTTCCCACTTTTAAGCTGAGCATAACTTACCTCGCCCAATATTTCGGACTTACCCTGAGGGTAGGCTTCGCTGTAATCTACCACCGGGGCGAAGATTTCCTCGTCCTTTACTGCGGTATAGCGGAGTATTTCCTCAGAAAGTATAGGTATGGGGATCCCGATGCCCACGGTCAGGTTCACCCCATAGCCTAGAATGCTGGTGCCCCGCAGCCACTCAGGCTTCATCTGCTTCAGGTCTCCAATCACTGCTAGCGTTCCTGACCCTCGCCGGGGCACGCCATTAGGCCCTCGGGGAACGTCTGGGTTATGCTGGGTGCCGTGCCAAGCCACATACCCTATCCCACCCCCGAGGAAAATCTTGGTCCCCACACCTATAGTCTTGTAGTAGGGATCGTTTAAGAGGGGGGAGAGCTGCCCCGCACTGGAGTAGTTGGCATTCCCCAAGTTAGGCTTCAATATCCCCATATAGGTGTAAATGGTATGGTCAGAAAGGTTCACCGCCACGTTGTAGTTCTGGTAGCAATTTCGTGGGTTGAAAAGGATGGACTCATTAATATTGTCCAGGTTAATCCAGGTCTCTAGCCTTTTTCGGGGGTAACAATCGGTTCCATAGGCCGCTGCCGTCAGCCTGACATCCTTACGGGCTACCAGCTCCTCGATCACATGCCCACCGCCGTAGTTAAAGTGACCAGGGCGGACCTTATTGCGGGGATCGTCCTCGGGCAGAGCAGCAGCACCGAGATAAACATCCACCGCTGCCAGACCAGTGTAAAGAGGCACCTCGTTAAGGTAAGCCTTCCCACCACCAAGTTTTATCCTCGGCACAGCATGGCCAAAGTTCAAGAATACCCCGGAGGAACACATGGGAGCAAAACTGCCCGTGGTAACCACATCCACCTTCTGAGCTACTTCCTCCAGACCTTCCTCTTCCACCAGCTTGATCACTTCCTCAGCCGTTACTACCACCACCTGCCCGCGGCGGATCTTTTCGTTTATCTCCGCAATGGTTCGCTTAACTCCAGCCAATGTGGCTCCTACGTGCTTTAGTATATTCTAAGCTCAGAGTTTTGTAAAGGTTGAGGGGAAAATGATAGAATAGAGGTGTGAGCCAGGTTCGTGTGCGGTATGCCCCCAGTCCCACTGGCTTCCCCCACGTAGGCAATATTCGCACTGCCCTCTTTAACTGGCTTCTCGCCCGACATCAGGGAGGGAAGTTTATCCTTCGAATTGAAGATACCGATGTAGCTCGGAGGGTTGAAGGAGCGGTGGAGGCCATCTTGGATAGCTTACGCTGGTTGGGTCTGGACTGGGATGAGGGGCCAGAGGTGGGTGGGGAGTACGGGCCTTATTTCCAGTCGCAGCGACTTCACCTCTACCGACCGGTTGCTCAGAAGTTGCTGACTGAAGGCCAGGCCTACCTTTGCTACTGCTCTCCCGAGCGGCTGGAGAAGATGCGGCAGGAACAAATCCGCCGCAAGCAGCCCCCGAAGTACGATCGGCACTGCCGCAACCTAACCGAAGAGGAAAGAAGAAGTTTCGAGTCTCAAGGAATTATCCCCGTAGTTCGCTTCAAGACTCCCCTCGGTGGAGAGACCAAATTCCAGGATCTCATCCGGGGAGAGATAGCTTTCAAGAATGAGCTCCTGGATGATTTTGTGCTCCTCAAGTCTGATGGCTATCCGACCTATCACCTGGCCAGCGTGGTGGATGACCACCTAATGAAGATTTCCCATGTGCTCCGGGCTGATGAATGGCTTTCGAGCACGCCGAGGCATGCGTTGCTTTATCAGTCACTGGGCTGGGAACCACCGAAGTTTGCCCACCTCCCCATGATCCTAGGGCCCGACCGCTCAAAGCTAAGCAAGCGCCATGGTGCCACCTCAATAACTGAATTCAAGGAGCAGGGCTATCTGCCCGAGGCGGTGCTGAACTTCCTGGCTCTTCTGGGCTGGGCCTTGGACGACCACACCGAGATCTTGAGCCGAGAGGAGCTGGTGCGTTACTTTTCCCTAGAGCGCATCGGCAAGACGGCGGCCGTCTTCGACCACCAGAAGCTGAGGTGGATGAATGGGGTCTACCTGCGTAAGCTGAGCCCGGAGGAGTTCTTGGGAAAGCTCTTCCCCTTCCTGGAGAGGAATCTCTCGCCAGCGGCCAAAAGATCATTTTCGAGGGATTATGTAGCTCAGATTGCTCCTTTAATCCAGGAGCGGATAACCCTGCTGGGCGAAGCCGCCGAGTATACTCAGTTCTTTTTCCTCGACGGGCTCTCCTACGAGCCCTCCCTTCTGCTCAGCCGGGGCCTATCGGCAGGGATCGCTCGGCGGGCTCTTCGCGCAAGTCTAGAAAGATTAGAGGCCTTGGAGAGCTTCACTCCCGAATCACTGGAGGGCCTGCTCCGAAATCTGGCCTCAGAGCTAGAGCTCAAGACTGGTCAGTTGTTCGGACTTCTCCGCGTGGCGCTGACAGGCCGCACTGCTGCCCCACCCCTCTTCCGGACCATGGCCGTGCTGGGCAAGGAAAGATGCCTCAGGAGAATCGAGGTCGCCCTGAAAAGGCTTGAGGAGATGCCCTCATGAGTTTTATGGAGAAACTTCTGCAGGCCTCCCAGAAGAACAATAGCCTTCTCTGTGTAGGGCTTGACCCTGACCCGGAACTCATGCCCCCGGTTAAGCTGGTTGACTTCCTTCCGGAGATAATTGAGGTCACCTCCGATCTAGTCTGCGCCTATAAGCCAAACCTAGCCTTCTACGAGGCCCTTGGGCTGGAGGGTTTGGCTGTTCTCAAAGAGGTGCTCGAACATATTCCGGCCGAGATTCCGATTATCGCTGATGCCAAGCGTGGCGATATTGGAAACTCCAGCCGAAAATATGCTCAGGCTCTCTTCGATCGGTTTGGCTTCGACGCCGTTACCGTCAGCCCATACCTGGGGGAGGACTCCCTTCGCCCGTTCATTGATTATGCTGACAAGGGCGTATTCATCCTCTGCTACACCTCCAATCCCGGGGCGTCTGATTTTCAAACCTTCGGTGAGCAGTTTCCTCTCTTTGAGCTGGTGGCCCGGAAGGCGAAGGGATGGAATACCCACGAGAATGTTGGCCTGGTGGTGGGGGCTACTCAAATCGAGGGCCTAAAGCGGGTGCGGGAGCTTTGTCCCGAGATGCCTCTTCTGATCCCCGGGGTGGGGGCTCAGCAAGGTGATCTGGGGTCAGCGGTAAGATACGGTGGGGAAAAAGCCATCATCAGCTCCTCCCGACAGATACTTTATGCCTCCCGAGACAGCGATTTTGCCTCCGCCGCTCGTCGGGAGGCTCTAAGGCTGAGAGACGAGATGAACCGGATTCGCTATGGAGACAAAGGTTGGTGAGGTCTGCAACTCCTGGGAATGGGAGGTGATGCCATATCTCTTGACATGACCGTGGTGATGTGATAAGCTTTTGTGCAATTAAGATTTGCACTTTAACAAGTGAAGAAGGTTTCTGTTCGGGCGCGGGTTGAAGCTACTAAGGGCGCGTGGTGGATGCCTAGGCGCCAAGAGCCGAAGAAGGGCGTGGCAAGGCTGCGATAAGCCTCGGTTAGCTGTCGAGCAAGCTAAACCGGGGATTCCCGAATGAGGCAACTCACCCAGATAAAAACTGGGTACTCTCGGCTGAACACATAGGCCGAGTAGAGGGAACCGGGGGAACTGAAACATCTTAGTACCCCGAGGAAAAGAGATTATTCCCTTAGTAGCGGCGAGCGAACGGGGAATAGCCCAAACCTGGATGACTCAGTGGTCTCGGGGCCTTATGTCGTTCAGGGGTTGTAGGACACAGCGCGGGAGGGCTCGAGACCTCCCAAGGAGTTACAAACCGTAATCCTAGCCAAAGGTTCCTGGAACGGGCCGCCACAGAGGGTGAGAGCCCCGTAGGCAAAAGGAGGAGGCTCCTGGCTGTGATCCTGAGTACCACGGGACACGGGGAATCCTGTGGGAAGCAGGTGGGACCACCCGCCAAGGCTAAATACTCTTGGCGACCGATAGTGAACTAGTACCGTGAGGGAAAGGTGAAAAGCACCCCGGGAGGGGAGTGAAAGAGACCTGAAACCGCGTGCCTACAAACGGTCGGAGGGGAGAAATTCCCTGACGGCGTGCCTATTGAAGAATGAGCCGGCGAGTTACTTTCTGTGGCAAGGTTAAGCGATTTAAGTCGCGGAGCCGCAGCGAAAGCGAGTCCGAAGAGGGCGCTTAGTCGCAGGGAGTAGACCCGAAACCGGGTGAGCTACCCCTGGCCAGAGTGAAGTCTCGATAGCCTCGAGATGGAAGCTCGAACCCGTCTCTGTGGCAAAAGGGTGGGATGAGTTGGGGGTAGAGGTGAAATGCCTACCGAACCCGGAGATAGCTGGTTCTCCCCGAAATGCATTGAGGTGCAGCCTCGAGTGTTGAGCTTCGCAGGTAGAGCTCTGGATGAGCTAGGGGGCGAAAAGCTTACCAAACTCAACCAAACTTCGAATGGCGGAGTTTCTAGCTCGGGAGTGAGACGGTGGAGGATAAGCCCCATCGTCGAGAGGGAAACAGCCCAGACTATCAGCTAAGGTCCCGAAGTACAGGCTAAGTGGTAAAGGAAGTGGCGTCACCCAGACAGCCAGGATGTTGGCTCAGAAGCAGCCATCATTTAAAGAGTGCGTAATAGCTCACTGGTC
>CAZJSO010000067.1:0-7045 GCA_964548795.1 uncultured Dehalococcoidia bacterium
CAGCCAGCACACATGGAGGGATCGTGTAAAGGAAAGTCATAAGGTGCCTCCTGGACAAAGGCTTTATGGGGACAGGCTTTAGCCGCGGCGCAGAGGCCACCGTCACACCTCCACGGCTGGCACAAATTAAAATCTATTGATGGGACTGGTTTTACTAGCACCTTTTATAAATATAACCCTTAACTTTTGAGACTGCAATCACTCGCATTTACGGCAGCGGCCTTAGTTCATCAAGTCCAGCAAGCGCTGCAAAGGAACCGCTACTTGATCCTCCTGAACGTAGGGTGAATAACAACTGTCAATTTGAACTAACTTGGTGAGTGGCATCTTGTTGGCCATGGCCACAGCCAGCTTGTCTATTGTTCCAGAGACTATCTCCTCGGAGATTATCTGAGCCCCGATCAATGTCTTCGTCCGCCGCTCGGCGATGAACTTATACCAAGCCGGCTTGCCCCCAAATCTCTGCCTCAGCCAGGTTGTCCTGACGCTAACCGATATCGTTTCCAAGTCCTTTTGCTGGGCCTCTCTCTCTGTAAAACCCACTGAGCCTATTTGGTAACCGAAGATCTTGGTGACAAAAGGCATCACCGTACCCTCATAGGCAATCTTGTTGCCCAGGATGGCATTGCGGCTGGCGATATAACCCGTTCGAATGGAATTGGTGGCCAGTTGATGGCGCCTCTTGGAGCCGGTAATGAGATCCCAATTCTCCATGCAATCTCCGGCAGCGTAGATGTCCGGGTCGTTGGTCTGGAGAAACTGGTTTACCTTTATAGCGCCTGTCTCCCCCAGCTCAAGGCCAGCCCTTCGGGCCAGCTCTACATTTGGCTCCATGCCCGTGCCGAAGAAGACGAAGTCCGCCTCCAATTCCCGATCGGACAGCGTTAAGCGTTTCTTTCCGTTCCTGGTCTCCACTCGAACAATCCGGGCGGGCAGGATTAACTCTACTCCATTTTCCGTGAGCACCTGTTTCAATCTCTCCGCCATATCCTCATCCAGGTGAGATCGCATTATATCTTGCCTAACCAGCAAGTAGACCTTCTCGTAGCCTCTCGATTTCAAGACTGCGGCAATCTCCAGGGCAATGAAGCCTCCTCCAACGATAGCGGCCGTCTTGTACTTCGGGAGGGCTCTTTCCAAAGCTCTTCCATCGGCCTGGTCAGTGGTCAAGACAAACTCATTTTGACCATCAAGGCCAGGGAGACTGGGAACCACAGGTACGGAACCCAGGGCTAAGATCAGCTTGTCATAGGGGTACTTCTTCCCTCCAGCTACTATGCGTTTCTCTGACCTGAGGATGTCGGTAACCTCGGTGTTAAGGTGGAGCTCTATGTTCCTTTTGCCGTAGAAGGACGTATCGCCTCGGAAGCCACGGACTAAGTCCTCCCAGCGGCTCACGGTGCCACTGAGCACCAGAGGCATCTCACAGGGTGGGATGCCCAGCTCTTGCCTCCGACTGAAGATATCAATCTGGGCCTCTGGGTCGAGGCGGCGAATTTGGAGGGCGGCTATGGCCCCAGCATCTCCAGTACCAATGATGCAGAATTTCATTTTCCTTACTCCCTAAGGTATTTGAAGGCTGACTTAGCAGCGACGGCCCCATCTCCAGCTGCCGTTATTACCTGGCGAGCGGAGTTATGGCGGACATCCCCCGCAGCGAAGACGCCGGGCATTGGAGTTCTCATCAGCTCATCGGTCGCTATAAAACCCGCCTCATCCAGGCTTACCAGGTTGGAGAAGAGCTGGCTGTTAGGCTTAAGTCCTATGGCCACAAATACTCCATCTATTTCCAGGCTGGAAGACTCTCTTGTTTTCACATTTTGCAGTCGGAGGGCTTTCACCTTCTCATCCCCTAAGATTTCCCCCACCAGCGCGTTCCAGACGAACTGTATTTTAGGCTGGGAGAAAGCCTTTTCTTGCAGGGCTTTCGTTGCCCGAAGCTGGTCACGCCGATGTATCACGTAGACCTTGCGACAATGCTGGGTTAGCTCTAAGGCATCTGTAATGGCGGTATCACCACCCCCTACCACGGCCACTTCCTTGTCACGGAAGAAAAAGGCATCGCAAGTAGCACAGTAGGAAACGCCTCTCCCTAGAAATTCTTCCTCGCCGGCCACCCCCAGCTTGCGGTACTCTGAGCCGCTGGCGATGACGATTGACTCGGCCTGAACGTCTCCCTCGGTGGTAAAGATCTGATAGGGATGCCCCTTGCTCACCCCGGTTACCTCGGTGGTGAGAGTTTCCAGCCCGAATTTTTCAGCTTGTTGACGCATTAATTCCCCCAGCTCTGATCCAGAGATGCCATCGGGAAAGCCGGGATAGTTCTCCACCACCCGGGCATTAACTATCTGCCCCCCGAAGACACCCCGCTCTAGAAGCAGAGCCTTGAGCCCAGCTCTGGAGGCATAAAGACCAGCAGTAAGCCCTGCCGGCCCACCACCGATGATGACTACTTCATACCAGCCATACCTGCCCAATTCACACCTCCCAGGGTTTTGGTTCTCTTTTATTTTGGCTCATTTCTTGAAGAATTCCTCCAATTTACTCTTTATTTCCCGAGCTGTCTCAGCGCTTTTAGGCGCCGAGTGGTACACGTTGAAGCCCTGAACATCGGCCCAGAGCAGGTCGGAATCAAAATCAATGAAGCCCAGAATTTGCAGGTTAGACAAGTTTTCCTGGATGAACTGACGGGCTGACTCGTTGTTCGTCTTAGAGCCCACTATGAAGCAATGGTTTACCCCTAGGTCTGAGGCGAATCTATTAATTGTTCGAGCGGTTTGGAAACTGCGCTGTCCAGGCTCGACCACGATTATAAAGGCATCTACTCCTTGGGCCGTCCCCCGGCCCAAGTGCTCTACCCCGGCATCCATATCCAGTATCAGCATTTCATCTCGCTCGAGAATGAGGTGGTTGAATAAGGCTTTCAGCATGGCGCTCTCTGGGCAGACACAGCCAGCCAGAGGGCCCTTAATGGTTCCCATGACCAGCAGCTTAATCCCTTCCCACTCCAGGGAGAAACGGTCTGGGACATCATCCACCCTTGGATTCAGCCGGAAGAAACTGCCAACAGTGCCCGGCTTAGCTCCAGTGCGCTCATAAATCAGGTCTCCCATTTCAACGATGGGGGTAATTTGGCTGGCCAACTCTGGTGGAACGCCGAGAGCGGCAGCTAAGTTACCATCCGGGTCAGCATCGGCAGCTATGACCTTGTATCCCCCCTCCCGGTAAGCCATGGCGAGGAGAGCGGCCAGCGTGGTCTTACCTACGCCTCCCTTTCCTGAAATAGCAATTTTCATTAATCACCACCCTTATTAATTTTAATCCTCACGTTGGCAGATGATAAATAGCCTCGTGGGGACAGGATTCAATACACTTTCCGCAATCCTCGCAGAAACCGGAAATGGGGTATGGCGGGTCGTAAGGCTCCTCCTGCTTCCAGAGCTTCCTAGGGCATACCAACACTGCTTGACAGATCCCCTTCTCACAGCTCTCCGGGTGACATTTCTGGTAGTCTACCGCCACCTTTTGTTTCTCGAGCTCAATCATCTAACCCCCTTGTTTCCTTTGCCGCTTTGGCACAGAACTTCATGCCCCACCGAGTCCTCCCCGATGGCTTTCTGCTTTTATGTCAAGGCGAATTCCCAGAAAAGCGCCGAAGGGACTTCTCCTGAAGGAGAAGAAATGATCCAGGCCCTGTAAGAGTCGGTGCCATCCTAGGGGAAAATGAAGTACGCTTCCCCACTCGAGGGGCAGATCTTTCTCCAGTTTCCTTATGAGATTCTCCATTTCTTTGATCGTGTAGAAGGTGGCCCCGCGGTAAATGCTTCCTCTCAGTTTGGCCTTGATGCGGCGGGTTATCCCTACCAGGGAGGCCTTGTTCAGGACGCCCAGGTAGACTTTTTCCCTGGCTGTCCTACTTGCCTCTTTGAGTGCTGGCAGTGGATCGGGGAGGAATTCCAACACGGTTATCAGGGCTACCAGATCGAAGGAGTTATCCGGAAAAGGCAGATTCTCTGCCTGTGCTTGGAGAAGTGCTACACCTGAGCCCAGTTTGGTGGCAGCCACCTCTAGCATGGCTCTAGAGGGCTCGACTCCAACGACCCTAAGGCCTAACTCCTGGAAATATTCCAGGTTGTGCCCGGTGCCACAGCCGACCTCCAGCAGACTCTGTCCACGGCGAGGTTGCACCAGCCGGGAAAAGAGCTCCTTTTCCATATTATCAGCATATCGTCCCTCAGGGGTTTGGTACCACCTATCATATTCGTGGGCTGTTTTGGTTTCGAAGTTAGACTTTTGTTTCAAGCAAGCCTCCTATATGCCCTCAAACCACCCCTGGTAGAACCTTTCCAGGTATTCGTCAAAAGGGTAGGTCCTTCTTACACTCTCCTCGTCGAACGAGTAGCGGTATTGGTTACAAAAGTCTAACAGCAGCTTATAGGCCTCATTTAAGCGCTTCATCAGCTCTTCGCACTTGGTTTTTTCTTCCTCCGGACACTTGTCGGGGTGATGCAGGCTGGCCATCCTCCGGTAGGCTTGCCTTATCTCCTCCAGAGTGGCAGCTTCGCCCAACCCCAGCAGTCTTCGGGCCTGGTCTATTTCTTCAAAACTGGCCACGCTTACAACTTCTCCTTGACCGCCTTTACCTTTCCCTCCCCGGTCAGGGGCTTATCCCGGCGATCGTCTATCTTGACCGTGGTCACCACCCTCAATACTTCCTCGCTGAAAGTTACCTCATGCATTTGCTTTATCAGGTTTAAAATCTGGCCTAGGTCTCCTTCTATGATCGTCCCCATTGAGGTCAGCTCATACTTTATTCCCTCTTCGCCTTCCAAAACCCGGAGCGCTCTGGCTATATGCTCGCTGAGCGAAGGACCCCTTGTCCCGATAGGAATGATGCTTATTTCAGCTATAGCCATCTTTAAGCCTCCCCTCAGAGATTCTCCAGCGAGCTTAGCAGTTCGTTCAAGCTGGCAAAGGCGCCAATTTTGGTCTGTCGGATGACCCCCTGCTCATCAATGAGGAAAGTGCTGGGAATATATCTGACCCGATAGGCTTCGGCCACATCCTGTGCCTTTGCCCCTATCAGAATGGTGAAGTCCAGGCCATTAGCTTGCACGAATTGCTTAACCCTGGCTGCTGGCTCGCCCAAATTAACCCCGATGAACCTTACGTGATGGCCCTCTTCTCTGAAGGCCTCCTGGAGATAAGGCATCTCCCTGCGGCAAGGAGGACACCAGGTGGCCCAGAAATTGAGCAGTACTTTCTCCCCTCTGAGCTGGCTCAGGGTTACCCTCTCTCCCTTGAGGGAGTAAAGGGTGAAATCGGGAGCCAGGGCACCTACTTCTGGAGCTATGCGGGGGGTGGGAGAGGCTGGGGCGGCTGTCTTGGGTGATGAACTTCCGCAGCCAGCGAGGCTGAGGAGAGCTAGCAGGAGCGCTAACCCCAGCGCAAGGCTCTTCAGATGGTCTTTTCTCTCATACATGCTGACCCTCCATTAGAGGGAGAAGCGGGCGAAGACATTGGTGAGCACACCTGCTCCTACCCCTATGAGCAAAAGTCCACTCAATGCGGAGATTATCGAACCCCTGCGGGTGAGCCAGTGGATGACCGGGGTGGCGCTTCCCACGGCCAGGCCGGCGGCGATGAAGGGGATTCCCAAGCCAAGAGAGTAGGTAGCCAGTAAGTATACCCCCTGCCATAGGGTTTGTGAGCTTGAGGCCAGAGCTAGAATACCACCAAGTATGGGGCCTACGCAAGGTGTCCATCCTAGAGAGAAAGCTGCGCCTACCAGGAAGGAATGTAAGTATCCTGTTTTGCCAGAGAAACGGCCAAAACGCAGTTCATAGTTAAGCCAGGGGAGCTTGAGAGAGGCCAGGAGGAAGAGGCCGAAGAGTATCAGCAGGGCTCCGGCGATCCGCCTCAGTAGGCCGGGCGGGACCATGGCTCCGATTAATCCTGCGGAGGCCCCCAGTCCGATGAAGATCAAAGAAAAACCAGCTACGAAACTGATGGCGCGGAGGGAAGTTAGCCAGCGACTGCCCTGAGAAACAGCCGAAGCTCCTGCCAAGATGGCTAGGTAGACTGGTACTAGAGGCAGGATGCAGGGAGAAAGGAAGGAAAGCACTCCAGCAGCGAAGGCTATAGGCAGGGAAAATCCGCTCATTTAAACAAGACCCGGAACTCTTGGGGGTTATTTAAGGAGCGCCTCCACTTTGGGACGGAGGACACGCTCGGGTACTGCTCCAAGGCTAGCATCTACGACCTCCCCGTTCCTGAAGAAGAGGAGCAGAGGTATGCTCATAACTTGGTACTTTACCGCTGTCTGGGGGTTCTCATCCACATTAAGCTTGCAGAACTTGATCTGGCCATCATATTCGTTCGAAAGCTTCTTCGTTATGGGGGCAATTAGGTGGCAAGGGGCGCACCAAGGGGCCCAGAAATCCACCACCACTGGTGGGTCAGCTCTTATGACCTCTTCCTCAAAATTCTGGTCGGTAACTTCGGTCACCATCATAGCCTCCTCAACTCACAGACTCAAAAATTGAAAATACTAACTTCAATTCTACCCCAAAGTTCCCCTCAGCCAAACGATGGGTTGAATCTTTTAAAGACAGCCGGGGGGTTAGCCAAAGTTTGTCAGGATGTTTCCGCAATGCTGGCTTGCTTGGATAGCACCTGAAGCAGTATTGTACGCAACAATTCGAGGGCCTGGGTGATTCGGTCATCGGCCAGCGAATAATAGATGTTAGTGCCCTCACGCTGGGTCACTACCAGGCCACGGTCTCGCAGAATCTTGAGATGATGGGAGACGGTTGGTTGGGGCACACCCAGAGCCTCGGCCAGGTCAGTTACATTCCGCCGGCCATCGGAAAGAAGGTAAAGAATCAGCACTCGTTTGGGATCATTGAGGCTTTCGCAGATATGAACGTGAAAGAGGCGGACCTCCTTTTCGGTAGGTTGTTCCATCATTAGTGGATGTATTGGAATATATAAATACGCTGATATTATACTACAATTCTCCCAGAAACGCAAGCACCTGTGCTGG
>CAZJSO010000068.1:0-961 GCA_964548795.1 uncultured Dehalococcoidia bacterium
GTTAAGAATTAACCAGGCAATCCGGCCCCTTTTTTCAGAGAGCAGTGCTTTATAGCTCATATCTTTGACGGAAGGTAAATGGCTAAGAAGTTTTGCCGTTGGCTCTGCGTCCTACATCGAACAGGTGCAAATTCATTTTTCTGGGGCGAGTTCTATCCAGAGACCAGATCCCAAATAGGGCCAGGCCAATTTGAATCCTGAGAATGCCCTTTAAGATACGGCACCATCTTTGCTTTCCTTCCATTGAGATAGACCCCCTTTCCTGGACACCAGAGCCTCAAAGTCCTGCACAGCTTGCTTAATTATATCAAAAGTTCGACCGCGGGTGGAATTTGGCAAGGTGAACAAATATAATAGACTCGGTGAAGCCGATAGAGCTGGGGGAAATCAAAGCCCATCTCATCTGGTTTGATTCCTTAGGGGCCAAGTCGAGTTCGGTGCTCCTGGAGACACCGGAGGTGAGGATACTGCTCGACCCCGGAGCGGCCGAGATGCAGCCCAGCTACCCTCTCCCCCCGGCTCAGAAGAAAGCTTTAAGGGAAGAGGCTCTGGAAGCCATTAAAACGGCTGCTCAAGGTGCTGAGGTCATCTTCATCTCCCACTATCACTATGACCACCACACCCTTCCCCAGGAGGCCCCCGAGATCTACCGCGACAAGGTGCTTTGGATAAAGGACCCCAACCGCTGGATCAATCGCTCCCAGTGGAATCGCTCCCGACTCTTCGCCGAGCAGCTCCTGGAGGTACTGGAGGGCAAAAAGCTCGAGTACGTTTCTCCTCCGGAGGAGGAACACTTTGAGGACCCGCTCAAGCAACTTCCTCTGGCCTCGGCCAAGGACTTCGGAGATTATCAGCAGCGGAAGAAGGAGCTGTTGAAAATAGGCCAAGCCTGGTTTAAGGATCTTGCAGCCCTCTGGAAGCGTGAGCCCTGGGTTCCTCAGCTCAGCCTAGGCGGTAAGGA
>CAZJSO010000068.1:971-6886 GCA_964548795.1 uncultured Dehalococcoidia bacterium
CTTTTTCATGGGGCGGAGTATGACCGGGTGGGGTGGGTCGTCGGGTTGATGCTGGAGCGCCGGGGAAAGAAGGTGGTCTATGCCCCCGATCTTCAGGGTCCGATAATTGAAGATTATGCCCAGTGGCTCATCCAGGAAAACCCAGATCTGCTCATCCTGGACGGTCCTCCTACTTACCTCCTGGGCTACATGCTGAACCTGATAAACCTCGGCCGGGTGATAGAGAATATTTCCTCCATTCTTCGGAACACGGAGACCAGAATTATAATTTACGATCATCATCTTCTCCGGGAGGCGAGGTACCGGGAGCATCTGGCCCGAGTCTACCAGGTGGCCAGGGAGGAGGGCAAAGACCTGCTCACGGCGGCCGAATGGCTGGGGGAAGAACCGCTCATAGACAGGCTGACGGGAAAATGCTCGAGTACACCCATACCCCGCTAGGTGAGGAAGTAACGGCAGTCGCCGGGTATTACTGGAAAACAAAGGAAGATCGGCTGTCTTATAAGGAGAAAGAGGCTTTGTATTTCCTGGGAAATACCAGTACAATATGTAGCTGCTATGGGGAGTGTCCCCCGTTTGAATACATCATGGTTCCCGGATATGTAAAAGACTGGCAGTATCGGAAGAATGAGAAGAGCTTGCCGGTTTCCCTTGTGGAGCCTATCCGGAGCGAGGAAGAGAGAGAAGAGATAAAAAGAATCCTTCAGGAGAAGTACCAAATTTCGCAGGTTGAATTCTGGTAAAGGACAGGGAGGTATGAATGAAGCTCAGCGACAACGTGTATTTTTATTCTGAGAGAGGGATGCTGGACTGCAATACTTACGTCATCAAGGGAGAGTCCACTGTACTAATAGACCCGGGGCTGGAGCAGTATTTATCTGAGCTAATCCAGGACATGCGTCAGGACGGGCTCGACCCCCAGGATATCAACTTCATAGTCAATACCCACCTTCACCTGGATCACTACTGGGCGGATGAGGCCCTGAAGAGCCGGTCCCAAGCGAAGATTCTTCTGCACCCGCTGCAGCGCCAGTTCTACCAAACCACCGCGGTGGAGACCTCCCATTTCTTTGGGCTCGATCCCGTAGAGGTCAGGGAGGACGGCTATCTACTGGACAAGCTCGACATGGGGAACCTAGAATTTGAGATTCTGAAGACCCCGGGGCACTCTCCGGACAGCCTCTGCTTCTACTGTGAGCGCAAGGGAATAATGATCTGCGGGGACCTTGTCTTCAGCGGCAGCACGGGGAGGGTTGATTTGCCGGGGGGAAATGCCAAGGAATTAAAAGAGAGCATCGAGGCGATAGCCCAGCTGAACATCGAGCTGCTGCTTCCGGGCCACATGGACCCGGTAGGAGGCCGAGAGAATGTTAAGCGAAATTTTGATTTCGTCCGGGAGCAGGTCTTCCCTTGGCTTTAGCCTTCTCGCTCACTCTATTTTTACTCGCCCGATGTTACAGTTTACCCTGAGGTAAATCTTGTTTTCCGAGCCCTCGAAGCCCTGGGAGATGTAATAGCCTCCATTCTTGGGAAAGCGACTCTCGTCTACCTCCAGGGCGCTCAAATTGGTATCGGCCTCAATCCGTGCTGCCACTCCTTTAGGGATGGTCAGCTCCACATTGGCAGCGTTGGCTTTCAGGGAGACTTGAGTGTTTCCGGCGGAGGAGGGCAGGTTACTCCTGCAATTCCCGGCGTCCACATCGAGCTTGAGCTCGGTTGCTTTGAGCTGACCCAGGTTGAGTCCAGATTGGCCGCGGCTGACTTGATCTCGAGGGCCAGGGGGATGTTGCGGGTGAGCTTGACCTCCCACTCATCGCCGCCCTTCTTCCAATGGCTGTCCTGCTTAGTGCTGAGGTGAAGCTGGCCTACTTTACCCCGGTGCTCGAAGTCAGCCTCTATGCTATCCCTTTTGGAACTTACCTCAACTAGATTAGGCGAGCGGGAAGGAAGTTCGGCTAGATCTAGGCTACCACTGACGAAATCTATCTTGATCTGGGCTTTCTCCATATCCCCCAGTGGCTGGGAATACTCGCTGGCACTCGTGCCCGCTGGCCCAGGTGCCAGGCCGTGTTGCCAGATGGCCACTCCAAGACAGGCACCCAATACTGCCAGGGCTAAGATGCCAGCTAGCCAGGGGTTGTAGCGGCCGGCAAGGATGTCCAATCCGATGATGATGAGCAGCACTGGCCAGAAGCGCCACAGGGTGCCCCAGAGGCCCCAGGGAAGGACGCCGAAGTTCTGCAACAGAAGTAATATCCCCAAGAATAACAGAAAGATGCCCCAGAGAGGGGCGTGGTGGGTCTGGCGCGGTTTTGGTTCAGGCATGGTATTTCCTCCGGGCACTTAGGATAAGCAGCACCCCCACGACAACGATGATGAGTGGCCAAAGCTTGCCCCAGTTGAACCACCAGAAGAGGTTGAAGTTAGCTGATAAGAAAACGAGGCCAAGAAGGATGAGGATGATGCCAATGACATTACGACGGCGACGGCGGATCCTGGCTTGGTCCTCAGCCTCAGCTTCGTGCTTGCCGAAGGTGGAGCCGATTTCCTGCCCCAACTCTGTAGCGGTCTTCTTTATTTCCTCTACATTCTCCCGCACCCTTTCCTTCAACCCCGCTACTCTTGAGCCCTCCGCAGGGATGAGGATAGCCATGATGAGGTAGGCTAGAATGCCTATTCCGTTAGCCAGGGCCAGCAACACCATAGCTATGCGGATAATGGTGGGATCCATATCAAGGTACTTCGCTAACCCCCCGCACACCCCCCAGAATACTCGGTCAGTGCGGCTCCGATAAAGTCTCTCCTCCACTGAAACCTCCCCAATCTTATGTCAACCATAGGATCCACAGCCTCTCAATCACCTCTGGCGCTCACTATAATTATTACCAGCCCCTCGTATGTTTAGCAACTTGAAGCAGCCGCCCTCTTAGACCTTGGCCATTATCCGCCCATCGCTCATCCTAACAAGTCTAGTGCCCGCCCGAGCCACCTCAGGGTCGTGGGTGACCAAGATGACTGCTGTACCGTATTCGATGTTCACCCGCTGGAGCAGAATGACGATCTCCCTAGTGGTCTTGGAATCGAGATTGCCGGTCGGTTCATCGGCTAGGAGAACCAGGGGCTGATTGGCTAGGGCACGGGCAATGGCTACCCGCTGGTTCTCCCCCGAGCTTAGCTCTCCTGGCCGGTGGTGTGCCCTTCTCAAAAGGCCAACCCAGGAGAGGAGTTCCTCCGCCCGCTTAACCCGCTCGTCTGAGGAAACTCCGGCTATCTCTAAGGGTAACATTACGTTTTCCAGCGCAGTTAAAGTGGGCAGGAGGTTAAAAGTTTGAAAGATGAACCCCAGTCTGCGCAGCCGGAGGCTGTCGCGCTGGCGTTCGCTCAGTTGCGAGACGTCCTGTCCCTGGAATAATACCGTGCCACTGGTGGGGCGATCGAGACACCCCAGGAGATTAAGGAGCGTAGTTTTGCCAGAGCCCGAGGGCCCCATGATGCTTACGAACTCGCCCCTCCCGATAACCAGGTCGACCCCATCAACTGCGCGAATATCTTCGCCACCTACGGTGAATATCCGGGTCAGGCCCCTGGCCTCTATCACTCCTTCACTCATACCTGAGGGCCTCCACTATGTTTGCCTTAGAAATCCTCCAGGCGGGGTACAATCCGGACAGAACGCCGATAAAGAGAGCGATGGCCATTCCGAAGCCAAAGATACGGGGACTAACCGCCGGGGCGAAGTAGGTAACGCCTGCCACTTGGGACAAGACGTAATTCATCCCCTTAGACAGAAGATAGCCACCGGCGCAGCCAATAACTCCAGCTGTCAAACTGGTCATCAGAGATTCAGTAACAATCAAACGAAAGATCAACGTCCGAGGCGCACCGATGGCTCTCAGGGTGCCGATCTCTTTCACCCTCTCGCTCACCGACATTAACATCGTGGACAATATAAATAGGATGCCTATAAGCAAGGCAACGGAGGCCACGCTGAGGTGCACCGCACGGGCCATCCCTAATAGGTCGGTCAGCTTTCTCACCATCGTCTCCATGGTTTGTGCCGATACATCTGGCCAATGCGCTGAAATTTCTTGCGCCGTTTTCTCTGCTTGGGCCACATCTTTCACCTTCACTGCGGCGTAGGTTATCTGACCTTCTCTGCCGTAGAGTCCTTGCAAAGGTTTGAGAGGGGCATAGATCGTGCCGTCATCCCAGCCACCGGTAGGACGGAGAATTCCAACTACGGAAAAGTCCTTTCCCCGGATATTCAAGGTGCTGCCAACCTTCAGATGCGCTGCTTTAGCAACGCCTGATCCGGCGACCAGCACGTACTGGTCACTCGCCTCCAGAAGGCGGCCCTCCTTTAATCGGAGGTAAGGTGCCATCTCCCTAAAGAAGTCTGGCAGAACGCCATTCACCAGAGGAATGGCGCCGGGTTTAGCAGACGACATCCCGTATAATACAATGGTGAAAATGGGGCATGCTTCCTTTACGTTGTCGAGTTCCTTAATTTGGCTGACAAGCTGTTCAGGGAACGAGCCCACGCTGGCCGCCACATCAGGGTAGGGGAAGGCTTCTGCTTCCTTGGGAACAATAGCGATATCCATCCCTTGCTTCCGGAGGGTACTCTGGAAGGAAAGCATGAACCCCTCACTGATGCTGAGAAGGGCCACGGTGAAGGCAATGGCAATAGCTACCCCTAGGGTGGTGAGCGAGGTTCGAGTGCGACGGCGGGCCAGGTTTCTTGCTGCCAGCTTTATCATCGGATTATCTCTGCGCTCACCTGTAAGAGTGAGAATTTGCTTCAGGCCAAGCCAACTACCGCACTGCTATATCACATACTAAGGCATGATTCAGCCGCACAATGTCCGTGGTCTTCAGTCGAACCAGCCTTGTTCTAGTCCCACCCCCACACCAGGCCCATTCCTTGGCCAAGACCTCCCGGTCAATGTACACCGGCAGCTTCCTCCTATGTCCCACCGGCGGTATGCCTCCTGTGGGGTAGCCGGTGGCTTCTTCCGCCAGCTTTGGAGGAGCGATCTTGATTGACTTCGAGCCAGAACAGCGCTGAAGCTTGTGGCGGCTGACCTTGTGATCCCCCCTAACAACAGCTATCAACACTTTGGAGTCTTGATCCACAAAGACAAGCGTCTTGGCGATTTTGTCCAGGGCTATGCCACTGGCTCGAGAGGCTTCCGAAGCATGACGGGTTGACCTCTTTGCCAGGAATTCGAACTCCACCCGGCTGCGGGTCAAAAAGGCTGGCAGATTCAAAACCTTGCCTTCCTTTCCAGCCAATTCAGCAGGCTGACTTGGACCACCCGCTCAGGCCAGGGCGAAAGTATCTGCTTTCCTCGCCCTAAGGATAAATCGCTGGCCAGGTCAGCCCCATGGTCTCGGGAAACCCCACCATGAGGTTGAAATTCTGCACCGCCTGCCCTGCCCCACCCTTAACCAAGTTATCCAGGCAGCTTATAACCACCAGCTTCCCGGCCCTGATGTCCACTGTCGGGTAGATGAGACAGAGGTTGCTGGCCCAGGTTTGCTTCGTCCCCTGAGGGGAGCCCATCACCCGGATGAAAGGCTCGTCGCGGTAAAACTCACGGTAGATTTCCTTCACTTCCTTTTGCAACCTCTCTGGATGTATCCCTGGCGCCAGCTCGGCATAGCAAGAGCTCAAAATCCCCCGAGTCATGGGGACAAGATGCGGCAGGAAGGTCACCCTCGGCTTGAAGCCCGGGGACAAGTTTTCAAGCTCCTGTACTATTTCAGGAAGGTGGCGATGCCCTTCCAGAGCATAAGCTGAGGCATTCTCGTTGGCCTCGGCAAAATGGGCAGCTAGACTGAGGGTTCTCCCTGCTCCCGATACCCCCGACTTACTATCTATGACGATGTCAGGGGTAATCAGGCGTGCTTTC
>CAZJSO010000069.1:0-6852 GCA_964548795.1 uncultured Dehalococcoidia bacterium
GCACAAACCAGAAGTCGTCCTCGGCATCGTGGTAGAGGTTATCGGCGAACTTGGGCAGGTTCCCCGAGCCCACCATGCACTCGCGACGCACCATGAAGGGGGGGTAGACCTCCTTATAACCATGCTCCCGGGTGTGCAGGTCCAGCATGAAGTTAATCAGCGCCCGCTGGAGCCTGGCCCCCGGGCCTTGGAGCACATAGAAGCGGGAGCCGGAGAGCTTCACCCCCCATTCGAAGTCGATGATCTGAAGTTTCTGCCCCAGCTCCCAGTGGGGGAGCGGAGAGAAGTCAAACTCCGGTGGCTTGCCCCAGCTTCGCACTATGGGGCTATCCTCCTCCGACGAGCCCTCTGGCACGCTAGGGTGAGGAATATTGGGCACATGGAGAAGAAGCTCGCCCAGGTTCTCCTCGGCCTCCTTTACCTGTTCCCCAATTTGCTTTATCTTGGCGCTTAAGCGGGAGGACTCCTCCACAAGCTCCCACCGCCTCATATACTCGGGAGACAATTTCCCGATCTCTCGACTAACCCGGTTGCGTTGAGATCTTAAGTTCTCGACCTCCCGAAGTAGAGCCCTCCTTTTTTCATCCAGCTCGATTATCTCCTCTATCGGAGCTGTATCACCCCTCTTCCAGAGTGCCTTCCGGACTAGCTCGGTATTTTCCCGGATAAACTTCAGGTCAAGCATAGAGCTTACAAGATGTAATATGCTTCTATAATTTTACACTAGTTCAATGGAAATTTCCTTCGCCTTTAAAGACCTACGATTTCTGGGGGGATAAAAGAGGAAAGAGGATCACCTCCCGGATGGACTGTTGATTGGTGAAGAGCATCGCCAGCCGGTCAACTCCCACCCCCAGCCCCCCCGTCGGCGGCATGCCATGCTCCAGCGCAATAAGGAAGTCCTCGTCTATTCGCTCCACCTCCTCATCCCCCAGAGCCTGGCGCAGGGCCTCCTGCTCTGCAAACCTCTGCCGCTGATCCTGGGGGTCGTTGAGCTCGGTGAAGGCATTGGCGATCTCCATTCCTCCGATGAAGGCCTCGAATCTCTCCACCAGGTGCTCCGCCCCGGGCTTTCGCTTGGCCAGCGGAGAGAGCTCAACCGGATAATCCAGCACAAACGTTGGCTGGATAAGATGAGGTTCGACAGAGTTCGAGAGGAGCTTATCTATAAGCTTGCCACGCCCCTTGATTCCCCGGATATCTATGTCTCTGGCCTCTATCTCCCGGCGCAGGGAGTCCTCGTCGGGGAACCTCTCAAAGTCTATCCCACAGGCATCCAGTATGGCCTCCCGCAGGGTAACCCTTCTCCAGGGAGGCGAAAGGTCAATCTGGTGTCCTCCGAATTCAATCTGTGAGCCCCCAAGAACCTCCTGGGCAGCGAAAAAGACCATTTCCTCGGTCAGGTGCATGACATCCTCATAATCGGCATAGGCCTCATAGCTTTCCAGCATGGTGAATTCCGGATTATGCCGGGTGGAGATGCCCTCATTGCGAAAAACCCGCCCTATCTCATAAACCCTGTCCAATCCCCCGATGATCAGCCTTTTGAGGTAAAGCTCGAGGGCAATTCTAAGGTACAGAGTCTCCTCAAGCGTATGGTGATAGGTGGCAAAGGGGCGGGCCAGGGCTCCGGCGGCCACCGGCTGGAGCACCGGCGTCTCTACCTCCACGAAGCCGCGCTGCCCCAGGAAGCGGCGCAGGGCATCAATTAGCCTGCTGCGCCTGAAGAAGACCTCCCTTGCCTCGGGGTTGGAGAGCAGGTCGAGGTATCTCTGACGGTAGCGCTTCTCTACATCAGTAAGCCCATGCCACTTCTCGGGAAGAGGACGGAGAGACTTTGAAAGGAAGGCGAAGTCCGAAGCTTGAACGGTGATTTCACCGGTTTTCGTTCGGAAGAGCTGACCCCGGACACCCATAAAATCGCCGCGGTCAAAATCCCGCAAGCGCTGGTAACGCTCCTGCCCTAAAGAATCCTGGCGGAAGTAGACCTGAACCTTGCCGGAGCCATCACGAAGGTCGAGAAAAGTCGCCTTGCCCATCTGCCGCATTCCAACGATGCGCCCGGCCAGGGAGACCTCTGGCCTCTCTTCCCCCTCCTCCCCCCGCAGGAAGAGCTCTATCGCCTCCCCAATGGAATGGGTGCGGTGGTAGCGGGGTGGGTAAGGATCAATGCCCTCACTTCGAAGCTTTTCCAGTTTGGCTAGGCGAGCCTGGATTAAGATCTCTTCCCTGTTCACTACTCTGCCTTTTCAACCCTGACAATCTTCACTTTATAAAATCCCATGGGGGCCTGCACCTCAACTTCTGCACCAATGGGGTGGCCCAGCAGGGCTTGCCCCACCGGCGATTCGTTGGAGATCTTCCCCTCGCTGGGATTAGCCTCTGCCTTCCCAACTATGATGTAGTGTTCCTCCTCTCCCTCAGGACCCACAATGGTGACCTTCGAGCCAAGCCGGACATATTCCGAGGGGACCTCCTCGGCCGTGATGACCTCAGCATCCTTAATCATCCGCTCCAGGGTCAGAATTCTTCCCTCAACAAAGGCCTGTTCATGTTTCGCATCCTCGTACTCAGCATTATCCACCGTGTCGGACAGCTCCTTGGCCTTTTGAAGCCTTTGCAGCACTTCCGGACGCCGCACCGTGCGCAGATGCTCCAGTTCTGCTTTGAGCTTTTCCAGGCCCTCCGGAGTAAGAAGAAGCTTCTCTCCCATCTTCACCCTCCTACTTAAGCTCGCCCCAGTTTTGGCCTACCTTTATCTCTACCTTAAGGGGCACGCTGAGTTCCAAAGCCTGGGGCATGATCTCCCTCACTAGAGCCTCAACCTCCTCTAGCTCCTGACGTGGAACCTCAAACAGAAGCTCATCGTGAACTTGCAGGATAAGCTTCGAGATGAGGCCTTTCTCGTCCATCCGGCGCTGGATCTTTATCATGGCCAGCTTGATGATATCCGCCGCGCTGCCTTGAACCGGCATATTGATAGCCATCCGTTCGGCCGCCTGCCTCATCTGGGCATTGGAGGAATTAACTTCAGGGATGTATCTTCTTCGGCCGAGGATGGTCTGCACAAATCCTTTCTCGGCAGCTTGCCTTTTGGTAGCTTCAATATAATCTTTCACCCGCCGATACTTCTCAAAATACGTTCGGATGAACTCGGCTGCTTCCTGCCGAGTGAGCCCGGTGGCTTGTTCCAGTCCGTAGTCGCTCATGCCGTAAATTACCCCGAAGTTGACCGTTTTGGCCACCCGCCTCATCTCCGGGGTTACGCTAGATGCAGGTACCTCAAATACCTTGGCCGCAGTATTGGCATGGATATCCTCATCCTGAGCAAAGGCAGAAAGCAGCCCTGGATCCTGGGAGAGATGGGCCAGGATACGAAGTTCCACTTGAGAGTAATCAGCCGATAGAAGCAAAGCATCCCCCTGAGCAATAAAGGCCTCCCTTATTCTCAGCCCGCCATCAGCCCGAACAGGGATGTTTTGCAGATTCGGCTCAGAGGAAGAAAGCCTGCCCGTAGCCGTAGCAGTCTGGTTAAAGTTAGTATGTACCCTCCCCGTCTCCGGGTCAACCATCGAGGGAAGAGCATCAACATAGGTGGACTTGAGTTTGGAGATCTGGCGATATTCCAGCAGGAGTTCGATGACGGGATGGGCTCCTTTAAGCCCCTCCAGAACTGCGGCATCGGTGGAATATCCGGTCTTAGTCTTACGCTTCCGAGGCAGGTTCAGTTCCTCGAACAAAACCTGGCTGAGTTCCCGGGGGGAGTTGGGGTTGAACTCGTGGCCAACCGCATCATATATCTCCTTCTCCAGCCTCTTCAGCTCCCTGCTTAACTCCTGGGACATCTTCCCTAGCAGGGGAAGGTCCAGAGCCACACCATTTTGTTCCATGCGGAGAAGAACGGGCAGAAGAGGCATCTCCACCTCGATGAAAAGTTGCCACAGGTCCTTCTCCCTCAGCTCTCTCTCCAAGAGCTCCTTCAGCCGCCCGGTCATATCGGCATCGGCACAGGAATACTCCATTACCTTGACCGGAGGAACCTCTGCCATCGACATCCGCTTGCCTCCTGAGCCGATAAGGGAGCTTATGGTAGTCATCTCTACTCCCAGCTTGCTGAAGACGAGCTGTTTCAGCCCCAGGGCCTTCTCCCCCAGAAGATAAGCCGCAATCATGGTATCAAAAGCAAGGTTCTCGAGCGGCAGGCCATGCCGTAGGAGAACTGTAAAGTCATATTTCCCATTGTGGGCCACTTTAGGAAGTTGGGGATCCCCCAGGAAGGGGTTAAGTTTCTCCCTCACCAGCGAGAGCTGCAGGTTCTCAGCCAATTTATGCCCTATAGGGAGATACCAGGCTCTCCCCGGCCGGGTGGAGAGGGAAATTCCAACCAGCATGGCCTTCCTAGCATCCTGAGCGGTGGTTTCGGTGTCAATTGCCAGCCACTCGGCCCTGGAGAGTTCTCCCACCAGTCCCTCAAGGGCCTCGGGCTTATCCACCAGTTGATAGTGGGTTTCCGGACGAGTTTCCCTCTGAACGGGGGCCTTCTCCTCCTCGCCTATCACCTCCGGGAGCTTATTGAGCAAGCTAAAAAACCCCAGTTCTCGGAATAGCTCCTTCACCTTGTTCCGGTCGTAGTTGCTAACGCGGCAAGATTCCAGGTCAAAAGTTAGAGGAACCTCCCTGGTAATGGTGGTCAGCCTTTTGCTTTCCCTAGCCACCGTTTCATTGGAGCGCAGCATCTCCCTGAGCTTGGGCGGGTCTATCTCATCCAGATGCTCATAGATTGCCTCCACGCTGCCGAACTCTTCGATAAGTTTCAGGGTAGTTTTCTGCCCCACTCCCGGGACGCCGGGAATATTGTCAGAAGGGTCACCTTTTAAACCCTTGAGGTCAGGGATTTGCCAAGGCCATAGCCCGTATTTCTCCTTCACTAGCTCCTTATCATAAAGCTGGGTATCGCTAAAAGGACGACGAGGCCGGGGGAGGAGCACCTGAACCCCATCGGAGACGAGCTGCAGGGTGTCCGTATCACCGGTTACGACGATGGTTCTAACACCCTTGCCTTCGGCCTGGCTAGCCAGGGTGCCCAAAATGTCATCGGCTTCATAGCCTGGCACCTCGAAGGAAGGGATATTGAAGGCCTTTACTAGCTCACGCACCTTTTGGATCTGAAAAGCAAGTTCGCTGGGGGCTTTGGGGCGCTGCGCTTTATACTCCGGGAAGAGTTCATGCCTGAATGTGGGAGAAGGATGGTCGAAAGCCACCGCCCAAAAGCTTGGCTTGAATTCCTCAAGCACCTTGAGAACCATGCTTACAAAACCGTAGATGGCCCCTGTCGGCTCCCCGCTCTTAGTGGTAAGATTAGGCAAGGCGTGGAAAGCCCGATGAATTAAAGCATTCCCATCAAAGAGAAGAAGCAAGTCTTTCACGATAAAACCCTAAGAAAATTCAACACCAGCCCAGAAGTTACAATTAGACTGGAGGCCTAGAAAGAGGTTTATTAATTTTACAACTAACCTGGCCCAAAAATTGACAGCTTTTGGGTGCTGGATACTACAGCTCAGAGCCTGAGCAACTAAGCTTTAGTTCGTTTTCAAAGTGCTAATTTAGGTCACCGCAGGCGTTTCCCCTGGATGAAGCCTTCTCCACTTCTCCAGGAGTTGCTCCCGGGTCTCGCGGTGATCTGGATCGGGTATACAGGCATCCACCGGGCAAACCTCGGCGCACTTGGAGGATTCGAACCAGCCGACGCACTCAGTGCACTTATCTGGGTCTATCACATAGATCGTTTCCCCCTCGCTTATCGCCTGGTTCTTGCACTCTGCCTCGCAGGCACCGCAACTGATGCACTCCTCGGTGATCTTGTACGCCATTTACCCCTCCTTCTAAAAACTCTCTTCACAATTGCCCCACAGAAACCATCCGTCACGGTCGACTTCCCTTCCTCCTGAGGGCTGATTCCTGTGGACTGCAATAATCTCTTATTTCACCTCTAAGGGAGAATACTTTTTCTTCAGAGCACTAGCCACATGCTCGGGAACAAACCCTTCTAAGCAGCCGCCGAGTTGTGCTACCTGCTTAAGGAGGCTGGAGCTCAAGAACTGATACTGCGCCGCCGTCATCATACACAAAGTCTCCACCTCCTCGGCGAGCTTTTTATTCATCAAGGCCATATCAAACTCGATCTCGAAATCAGCGCTCATGCGCAAACCCCTAATGATGACCTTGGCTCCAATCGCGCGAGCAAAATCAACCGTAAGCCCTGAATAAGCCCTTACTTCAACGTTCAGGAGGTGAGCCACAGCCTTCTCTATCAAATCGACCCTCTCCTCAACGGTGAAAAGAAGCTCCTTCTGCGGTCGAGTATATACCCCAATGGTTAGCTTATCAAATATCTTCGCTGCCCGGGTAACAATATCCAGGTGTCCATGGGTCACCGGGTCAAAGCTTCCCGGGTATAGGGCAGTGGTCAATTCTCACCTCCAAAGGAAAAGATGGAAACTACCGTATCCCCGTGGCGGAGATCCTTCACCAGTCTAAAATCACCATAGGCAGTCCCTAGCCCTAGCCGATGAGAATGCTCAGCAACAAGAATGCTGTCCGGCGTCACCAGCTCAGAGGAAACCAGCCTGCTCAGGATAATCGGGAGTGAGGAGTCAGAATAGGGAGGATCCAAGAAGATCACGCCATACTTCCCTTTCAGAACCGATAGTGCCTTTCCCACTTCTAGGCGATAAACCTTCGCTCGCTCGGCCAGGCCAGCATAATTCAGGTTCTCTTTAATTATAGCGCAATACCTAGGATTTTGCTCCACAAAATCAACCCACCCCACCCCCCGGCTTAAGGCCTCTATTC
>CAZJSO010000070.1:0-6709 GCA_964548795.1 uncultured Dehalococcoidia bacterium
GTGGAAAAATCAAAAAGAGCGCATGGGCTTGACAGCACTGTGCGTTCATGGGAGGAATAATGAAGGGGTGTGACATCAAAGACCCCTCCCTGGCGGAGGCTGGAGAGACCCGCATCGAATGGGCCTCCCGGGAGATGCCGGTGCTGCGGCTAATTCGCAAGAGGTTTGAGCGGGAAAGGCCCCTTAAGGGTGTGCCAATATCAGGCTGCCTGCACATCACCACCGAAACCGCCAATCTTGCTTTTACGCTTAAGGCGGGTGGCGCGGAACTCGCTTTGTGTGCCTCAAACCCCCTGAGCACACAGGATGATGTAGCTGCCGCCCTGGCAAAAGCCGGGATACCAGTCTACGCCATCAAGGGCGAGGATGAAAAGACCTATTACGAGCACATTCGAGCCGCCCTGGACCACCGACCCCAGATCACCTTGGACGATGGCGCTGACTTGGTGGCCACCATCCATAAGGAACGGTCAGAGCTTGCATTTCAAATGATGGGGGGAACGGAGGAGACTACCACCGGGGTCATCCGCCTGCGCAGTCTGGAGAAGCAAGGCAAGCTACTCTATCCCCTCATTGCCGTGAACGATGCTGAGACCAAGCATTTCTTCGATAACCGCTATGGTACGGGGCAGAGCACCATTGATGGGATAACCAGGGCGACGAACATCCTGTGGGCTGGAAAGAGGGTAGTGGTGCTGGGCTACGGGTGGTGCGGGCGGGGCATTGCCTTAAGGGCTAGGGGGCTCGGCGCCCAGGTGATCGTAGTAGAGGTTGACCCTATCAAGGCTCTGGAGGCCGTCATGGACGGCTACCAGGTCATGTCCTCCAGGGAAGCAGCAAGGCTTGGTGATATCTTCATCACCGTCACCGGCGATATTAATGCTTTGGACAAGGACCACTTCGGGCTGATGAAGGACGGCGCCATCTTGGCCAATAGCGGTCACTTCAATGTGGAGATAAATATTCCGGCCCTCGAGGCGATGTCCAAGAAGAAGCGGCGACTTCGCCCCTTCGTAGATGAATACACACTGGAGGATGGGCGCCGGCTTTATCTTCTGGGAGAGGGTCGGCTGATAAACCTGGCTGCGGCGGAAGGGCATCCCTCCGCCGTGATGGATATGAGCTTTGCCAACCAGGCCCTCTCGGTAGAATACCTGGTCAAAAACGGCAAGCATCTCCCCCACAAAGTCCACTCGGTGCCCAGAGAGATAGACCGAGAGGTGGGACGGCTCAAGCTGCTTTCCATGGGCATCCAGATAGATGCCTTAACTGTGGAGCAACAAAGCTATCTCCAGAGCTGGGAGCTCGGCACTTAAATTTGAGGAGGCGGCCAATGAAGTTAAGTCGTGCAGAGGTAAAGCACATCGCCCTACTTTGCCGACTGGGACTCAGCGAGGAGGAAGTGGAGAGGTTCCAAGAGCAGCTTTCCAATATCTTGGAGAATTTTGAGATCCTACAGCAGGTAGATACCAGTGACGTCCCACCGATGTCCCATGTTCTCCCATTGGAGAACGTCTTCCGGGAAGACGAAGCAGCTCCCTCCCTCACTCAAGAAGAAGCCCTGGCCAATGCCCCCCGGAGAGAGGAGGAGTTCTTCCGGGTTCACGCTGTGCTCGAACATGAGGACTTCGCTGGATAAGAAAGAGACCGCAGAGCTCTTCTCGCACATCGCCGACAGCTATGACCTTCTGAATCATCTGCTCAGCTTTAACCTTGACCGACGATGGCGAGGGAAGCTGGCCAAGCTAGCGGGTTCGAGGCCTGGGGCTCTGGTTTTAGACCTCTGCACCGGCACAGGGGATGTAGCCTTGAGACTCGCCCAAAAAGATGCCAAGCAGGTCATCGGAATTGATATGTCAGATAGAATGCTTCACCTGAACCGCGCCAAGGCAGCCCGTGCCGGGCTGCGGAGTAAAGAGGCGCTGCTGAAAGCCGATGCCCTTAACCTTCCCTTTAAGGCCAACGTCTTCGATGGGGTGACCGTAGGATTTGGTCTGCGAAACTTGCCCGAGCGGGACAGGGCAGTTTCCGAGATGGCCAGGGTGTTGAAGAAAGGAGGCTGGTGCCTGGTGCTGGAGTTCTCCCTCCCACGGAACTGGCTATTCTCCAGAATCTACCACCTCTATCTCAGAAGGGTTATACCCCTACTCGGGGGCCTCTTATCCCGCTCAAGAGAAGCCTATGAGTATCTCTATGCTTCCATCCTTGAATTTTCCCGGCTGGATGTGCTGGCGCTCATGGAGGCAGCGGGACTATCGGGCCTCTCCTGCACTAGACTCAGCGGGGGATTAGTGTCGCTATACCAGGGTAAGAAGGAGGATGATGGAACTTTGTTATCTCACTGCTCATGAGGCTCAGGATTTGCTCCGGAAGAGGGAGATCTCTGCAGTTGAACTAACTCAGGAGGTGCTGAAGCGCATTGAGCAAGTGGAGGAGAAGGTCAAGGCCTTCGTCACCGTCACCGCCGACCTGGCCTTAGAGCAGGCGCAAAAAGCAGAGGAGCGTTTTGCCCAAGACGGGTCTTTGCCTCTCACCGGCATCCCCGCTGTAATAAAGGACAATATTTGCACCAAAGGAATCCGGACAACCTGCTCTTCAAGGATGCTGGAGAACTTTGTGCCCCCCTATGATGCTACGGTCATCGAGAAGCTAAAGCTTCAGGGGACGGTGATGGTGGGAAAGGGAAACATGGACGAGTTCGCCATGGGCTCCTCTACGGAAAATTCGGCCTTCTTCCCCACCCATAACCCCTGGGACCTGGAGCGGGTACCTGGAGGGTCAAGCGGTGGGCCAGCAGCAGCGGTGGCCGCCGGTGAAGCCCTCTATGCGCTCGGCTCAGACACCGGGGGAAGCATCCGTCAGCCGGCAAGCTTCTGCAGCATTGTAGGGCTTAAACCTACCTACGGCCTGGTGAGCCGCTACGGACTGGTGGCCTTCGCCAGTTCCCTGGATCAAATTGGACCCCTGACTCGGGATGTAACCGATTGCGCCCTGGTGCTAAACGCTATCGCCGGCCATGACCCGCAGGATTCCACCTCAGCCCCACAGCCCACGCCAGACTACACCCGGGCTCTTATCCCAGATATCAAAGGCCTTCGCCTTGGCCTGCCGGAGGAATACCTCGCCGAGGGGACAGAGGAAGGGGTCAGAGAGACAATCTACGCTGCCGTCTCCAAGCTAGAAGAACTGGGGGCCAGGGTGGAGAGATTCTCCCTGCCCCATACCCGCTATGCCCTGGCCTGTTATTACCTCATCGCTCCTTCAGAGGCCTCGGCCAATCTGGCCCGCTACGACGGAGTAAAGTATGGCTACTCCGCCACAGATGCCAGGAGCATGTGGCAGGCCATGGAATTGACCAAGCAACGTGGGTTTGGAGCTGAAGTGAAAAGGAGGATCATGCTGGGGACCTATGCCCTCTCCGCCGGGTACTATGACGCCTACTACCTTAAAGCCCAGAAAGTTCGCACCCTGATGAAGCGAGAACTCGACCAGGCCTTTGAGAGGTTCGACGCTCTAGTTACCCCTACCTCCCCCACCGTGCCCTTCAGGTTAGGGGAGAAAGTCGAAGACCCTCTAAAGATGTATCTCAGTGACATCTGTACCATCCCGGTGAATATCGCCGGCGTCCCGGCAATTTCCACCCCGGCTGGCTTTGTAGAAGGGCTGCCGGTGGGGATGCAACTTATCGGTCCAGCCTTTTCCGAGGAACTTATCCTGCGAATTGCCTTCGCCTACGAACAGGCCACCAATTGGCAAAAGTCAAAGCCCCTACTCTGAGCCGAGGAGGAAGCCGGGTTTGCTTGCCCTTTCAGTACTTGATGTTATACAATTGTCTAGTCGAGTTTGCCCAGGGATTCGGTGCTGTTTTTCGCCCATGGCGACGGGCTAGGTTCCGGCCACGGACAGCACCAGTCAAGGGTAGTCAAGGAGGTCTAGAGATGTTCGTGGACAAGACCCTAGTCTGTCGAGATTGCGGTCGGGAGTTTACCTTCACCGCAGGGGAGCAGGAGTTCTATCAATCACATGGCCTGCTGCATGAGCCCACCCGCTGTCCAGATTGCCGGGCTGCGAGAAGACAGTCTCGCTATGGATACCGCGGTCCTCGTGAGATGTACCGAGCAGTCTGCGCGGCTTGCGGCGCGGAATGTGAGGTTCCCTTCCAGCCACGGGGTGATCGGCCGGTTTACTGTAGCGAGTGCTATGCCAAAATGAGAGCCGAAGGTAAAATTTAGTCAAACTTCTGATTCAAAGATCACTTTGCTGAGGCCTACGACCACCCAGTTTTCGGCGTGACCATCGGAGCGCTCCGGGTCAAGTTGTATTACCCCGACAATCTATCCCTCAAGGAGAAGCGGGGAAGGTTGAAGTCTATCTCTGCCAGATTAAGGAGCAGGTTCAATGTTGCGGTAGCAGAGATTGATGACAACGAAGTTTGGCAATTGGCTACCTTAGGTATCAGCTGCGTCAGCAACAATGGGCGACATGCTAATCAGCTCCTCTCCAAGGTGATGGATTTCATCGAGGCCAACCGCGGAGATGCTCAGGTTCTCGACTACAAGCTCGAGATCATGCACGCCCTAAATGCCTCCGAAAGGTCTATTAGATTCCCCTAGGAACTGGTTTAGGTCAATCTGGCCTCTCCTCAGGGCTTCGCTTTAAGGGTAACCGAGATGAACTCCCCGGGATTTAAGTCGACAACCGCTTCGTTCCTTGAACATTTGACCCAGCTCCCCTTTTATCAGGGTCAGATCGTTCAATGCAAGTTTCTGCCTCCCCGTGAGGCCAGCTACGGTTCCTTGGAAAAGCCGCTCCATCCCCAGCTTGAGTCCGCTCTAGAGAAGCTCCACCTCCTCCCGCTCTACAGCCACCAGGCCAAGGCTATAAATCACATCCTGGAAGGGAAGAATGTCATCATCTCCACCCCCTCAGCCAGTGGCAAAACCCTGTGCTACAACCTCCCGGTGCTCAACTCAGCTCTGGAGGAGGGAACAAGAGCGCTGTATCTTTTCCCCACCAAGGCTCTGGCCCAGGACCAGCTTCGAGCTTTAGGTGAACTAGCCTCCGCCGGCGGACTTAAGGTTAAGTATGCTACCTTCGATGGTGATACGCCCTCGTATGAGCGAAGGGAGATAAGGGCTAAGGCCCAGGTAGTGCTCTCCAATCCGGATATGCTGCACCTCGGCATCCTGCCAAACCACTCTTTCTGGTCAGCCTTCCTCAGCAGATTAAAGTTCGTGGCCGTTGACGAGGCCCATGCCTACCGGGGTGTCTTTGGCTCCCACGTGGCCAACGTTATCCGGCGGCTTCGGCGTCTCTGCCGACATTATGGCTCCCAGCCACAGTTTGTCTTATGCTCAGCTACCATCGCCAATCCGAAGGAGCATGCTGAGAGTCTGGTTGGCTCAGAGTTTGAAGTCGTCACCGAGGATGGGTCCCCCTTCGGAGGAAAGGACTTCGTTCTGTGGAACCCTCCCCTGCTTGACCCCGCCCGCTCCGCTCGCCGCAGCCCCAACCGGGAGGCCACCAAGCTGCTGGCCGAGCTCATGAGATGGGGGATTCGTAGCCTGGCCTTTGCCCGCACCCGCCGGCTTGTTGAGCTAATTTACCTCTATGTCCAGCAGGAACTGGCTGATGAGTCAGATTTGGCCGAGCGCATAAACCCCTACCGTGCTGGATACCTTCCCCAGGAGCGAAGGGAGATCGAACGGGCGCTTCTAGAGGGCAGGCTTCTGGCGGCCGTGGCCACCACTGCCCTCGAGCTAGGGGTGGATATCGGAGACCTGGACGCCACCGTGCTGGTGGGCTATCCCGGAAGTGTTTCCAGCACTTGGCAGCAGGCGGGGAGGAGCGGGAGGAGGGGCAGAGCCAGCCTCTCCTTCCTCATCGGCTCGGAAGACCCGCTGGACCAGTACTTCATGCACCACCCAGAGTTCCTCTTCGAAAAGGGGTTTGAACACGCTCTCATCTCCCCTTCAAACCCCTACATCCTTGGTCCTCATCTCCTCTGCGCTGCCTGGGAACTCCCCCTGGGCCAGAGGGATGAAAAGCTCTGGGGCAACTTCAAGGAGGCTTGCCTCCAACTGGAGGAGGAGGGGCTACTTCGACAACGGTGCCAGCGATGGTACCTCTCCCCTGGCGTGGTCTACCCCGCCCAGGATATCAGTCTTCGCTCCGCCTCAGCCCAGAATTACCTCCTAGTAGAGCAGGACACCGGGCAGATACTGGAGACAGTGGAGGAGGCGGTGGCCCTTTCTCAGATCCACCCCGGCGCCGTTTACCTCCACCAGGGAGAGTCCTACTTAGTAAGCGAGCTGGAACTCGCTACCCGCACCGCCTACGCCTCCCCAGCAAAGGTGGACTATTATACCCAGGCCCAGGAACTCACCGACCTACAAGTCTTGAAAGTCAAGGAGGAAAAGGAGGCGGGGAGGGGGAAGGTTTACCTGGGCGAGGTTGAGGTGACCAATCACGTTATCGGATTCAAGAAAAAGCGCATCTTCACCGAGGAGGTCATCGCAGAGGAGCCGCTGGATCTGCCACCCCAGCAATTTGCGACTGTGGCCCTCTGGTTCGGCCTGGCCCCGGGAACCGAGGAGCGGATAAGCAGGGAAAGGCTGGACCTGGCCGGAGGACTTCACGCCGCCGAACATGCCGCCATAGCCCTACTGCCCCTTCTTGCCCTCTGCGATCGAAACGATATCGGCGGCGT
>CAZJSO010000071.1:0-6701 GCA_964548795.1 uncultured Dehalococcoidia bacterium
GAATAAGGTGGGAGACGTGAAGGCCTGTGATGGGATAAGTCTGGAGATTCAGCGGGGGGAATGGTTCGGGCTGGTGGGGGAATCGGGCTGTGGAAAGACTACCTTGGGACGAACCATCCTTCGCCTCTTGCCCGTTACCTCGGGGCACATCTTCTTCGATGTTCCGCCACAGGTAATAGGCGAGATAGTTCAACTGGAGGAGGAGGATAAGCACAGCCCTCGCTTGAAGGAGCTTCTAAATGAGTACGACCTGGCTTTTTATTCTGGTGCTAGATTGAAGAGCATGCGGCGGAGGATGCAATTGGTGCAACAAGACCCCACTACTTCTCTTGATCCCCGTATGTTGGTTAAGGACATTGTGGGGGAGCCGATAATGATTCACAAGCTGGCCCGAGGCAGGGAGATCAGGAAAAGGGTCACCGCTCTTTTGAGCCGAGTGGGCCTGAGCGAAGAATCTCTCCGCCGTTATCCTCATCAGTTCAGCGGCGGTCAGAGGCAAAGGATAGCTATTGCCCGTGCCCTGGCCACCCAGCCTGAATTTATCGTCCTAGATGAACCTACTTCTGCTCTGGATGTTTCGGTTCAAGCCCAGATCCTAGACTTGCTTCGGGAGTTAAAGGCCGAAATGAGTCTAACTTACTTGCACATCACTCACGACTTGAGCGTGGCCGAGGCTGTCTGTGACCGCATTGCAGTGATGTATGTCGGTAAGATTGTGGAGGTAGCACCCAGCTCGAGCTTATTTGAGAACCCACGCCACCCTTATTCTCAAGCCCTGATTTCCTCTGTGCCCCTACCCGACCCTGACCGCAAAAAGGAACCCGTCCTACTGCCAGGGGAGGTCCCCAGCCCCGCTCATCCCCCTTCTGGATGCCGATTTCATCCCCGATGCAGCTTTGCTCGGGAGGAATGTCGGAATTCGGAGCCGCCCCTAAAAAGACTGGCGGGTCAGGATCATCAGGTAGCTTGCTGGCACCCCCTCTTGGAGAACGAGATAAAGTAGGATGACGGATACTGAGACACTGGGGAGCCTCAAAAGCTGAAGACTAAGGATCGGTTTACTTGCTCCATGCTTTTCTCCAAGGCCTCTCGGTCAGCATATCTCGCTGGGAGAATGCGCTTCGAGATGCGCTCGGCCCGGGAGCTGAGGTAGTGGCATTCCTCAAGAAGCGGCTTGAGGATTAATCGGTTTCCACCGAAGAAAATTTGGTCTGTGTGGTAACCCCTGAGCGTTTCCTCAACCCGGTTAGCTGCCCTCCTCAGGAAATCTTTTTTCTGCTCCTCTGTCCTTCGAGCAAACCTTTTCTCGCTCCTGCCACCCTTGCGTGTGCGCTTATGAATATATCCAGTTCCCGTTTTGTACTCGACCAGCCTCGGACCTTGAAAAACCCCTATGGCGTAAGAGCCCCAGGTCATCAGTACTACCCCTAGGAGGCGTTCTTTCTCCAAAAGCTGACGTAATCTGGAGGTTTGGGCTCTACCCCAGAAAATTTTGTCCTCGGGCAGGGGGAAGGGGGGAAGTACGAGATGCTTATTCCGACCCTCGCTCCAGAATGCCGCAACACCGGTTCTATACCGCTGAGCCTCCCGAAGAAAGACCTCATCGCTGAGGGCCTCTCTTATCTCTCCAGCAAGGGGACTGAGCTGGGCTCCTGACTCGGTTAAGTAGCCAGGGAGCGATTTTGGCTTGACATAAAGTGTAAGACAGGACTCAGAACTCTCTTCAAGCTGCGCCAGGAAATCGCATAGCTTCCTTGGGGTAAAGCTCTGCCTTTTCATGTTCTAGCCCAAATATTAGTATGCTATAATCGGATAGGCAAGAAGTGGGTCGAGTTAGGCTGGATGCCTGGAAAGACCCTATGATCATTCCCAGAGGTTGATCCAAGGATAGGTTACCTTTGCTTTGATGAAAGCTGTCACCACCTCAGAACTCACCCGGAAGTTTGGTTTACTCACCGCTGTAAATAAGGTGGACCTGGAGATAGAGAGAGGGGAGATTTTTGGCCTTCTTGGTCCTAATGGGGCAGGGAAAACTACCCTCACTAAACTGCTGGCTACCCTTCTCACTCCCACCTCTGGAAGGGCTTGGGTCTGGGGGCATGAGGTGCAGTCAAACCCACATGAAGTACGGAGGCTTATTGGCATTGTCTTCCAAGACCCTAGCATAGACGAGAAGCTCACTGGCAGGGAGCACCTGGAGCTTCATGCCCGCCTCTATGGCATGCGGAATGGCTCACAGCGTCGGGAGCGCATTAGACTGGTTCTGGAACTGGTTGGCCTCGCCGAGAGGGCCAACTCACTTCTGGAGACCTACTCTGGTGGCATGCAGCGGAGGCTGGAAATTGCCCGGGGGCTGTTGCATTACCCTCGAGTGCTCTTCCTAGACGAGCCTACCTTAGGACTGGATGCCCAGACAAGGAGGCTCATTTGGGATTATATCAAAGAGCTTAATCGGAGGGAGGGGGTGACGGTGATGCTGATGACGCATTATATGGAGGAGGCGGATTATCTTTGCGACCGAGTGGCCATAATGGATCAGGGGCATATCGTTGCCTTGGGTACTCCGGAGAGCCTCAAGAGAGGGGTGGGGGCAGACGTTATTTCGCTACAAGTCTCTGGCTCGCGTGATCTAGCGGAGCTCCTGCGCCGGGAGAGGTGGATAAAGCGGGTGGAGGAGAGGGATGGTAATCTGGCGCTCTGGGTAGAGGACGGCGAGAGTAAGCTTCCTCAGGTGGCTGTCCTGGCCTGGGAGAGAGGCATAAACATCAGGTCAATGAACTTAGAAAAGCCTTCCCTGGAAGACGTGTTTCTCAAGCTCACCGGAAGACGCATCCGCGAGGAGGAGGGAGATTCAGGTGAATATATCAAAAGGATAATCCGGAGCAGGAAGAGGAGATGAATAAGCCAAGTGTGCTTACTACCAGACAAAACACCTTTCGGGAGCTGGATGCAGTCTATGTTCTGTGGCTCAGGGAGGTGAGAAGATTCTTCCGCCTCCGCAGTCGGGTCATTGGTTCCTTGGGCATGCCGTTCTTCTTGCTTCTTTTTCTGGGCTTGGCTCCGGTCAGCTTTCCAGGCATGCCCACGGGGAGGTACATAGACCTTCTGGCTCCGGGAATTATCGGCATGGTACTTCTTTTCTCTTCTATGGGGGCCGGAACTTCAGTGCTCTGGGATCGGGAGTTCGGTTTTCTTAAGGAGATAATGGTGGCACCTATAAGCCGCACCTCCATCGTGCTGGGGAAGATAGGTGGTGGGATAACCACCTCGCTGTTCCAGGGCCTCCTCATCCTCGCTCTGGCCTTGCCCCTGGGCTTCAAGCTCACCGGCATTTCTGCCACCCCCTCGCTGCCGAGCCTAACGCTGGGATTCTTACTGGCCCTGATTTACATGTTGCTCATCGGCATAACTTTCGTGGGCCTAGGGCTGGCCTTCGCCTCCAAGATGAGCGACATCCACGGCTTCCAGCTCATCTGGAACTTCCTGGTCTTCCCCGTTTTCCTGCTTTCCGGGGCACTTATCCCGGTGGACATGTTTCCCCGCTGGCTTCAGGGTGTGGCCTACGCCGACCCGCTGACCTATGGCGTAGATGGCCTTCGAGGTTGCCTGGTAGGCTTCTCCCAATTTGCGCTGTGGTTCGATTTCTTCATTCTGCTGGGGTGCAGTATCCTCACCGTGGGCCTGGGAACCTACCTCTTCAGCCGGGTAGAGGTGGATTGAACCGACCAGCCCTGTGGTACCCTCTAAGCCTCGTTCGGGACTCCCCCGTGGAGCACATTTTCCCTCACCTCTGGCTTGGTGGCCAGGAGGAACCATTTTTGAACCTTCTCCAGGGGCACATCATCAAATGTGCCACGGTCAAAGAGATACTCGATGTGCAGCTTACCTTCGCAGTTGCAGAGATGAAACTTGGCGTCCCTCCGACCATCAAATTCTACCGGGATGATGCCGTTCCTCTGGCACATCTCTAGGTCAAAGGCTGGCGTTGCCTTAACCCACCTTCCTTCTAGATATAGTTCGGCGTAGCCATGATCGGTAATTATGTTTGTCCGGAGCAGCCTAGCAATTTTCTCCGACAAAAGGTTATTCCGAATCACGGCGAATCCCAGGCGAGCGGGAATCTTCTCCGCTCGGGCCAGGGCAGCGAGGAGCACTGCCTTTTGGATGCAGAAGCCCTCTCCTCTGGCCAGGGTATTGCTGGCTCGGAAGTGCTCTGGGAGGTAGCGTGGTAAGTAGGGGTTGTATTTGAATTCATCCCTTACGAAGTAGAATAGTGCCTTAGCCTTGGCTATGGCATCATCTTGCTCTTGGGTGAGCTGGTGAGCCTTCTCTTTTATCGCCTTGGCGTCGCAGTCAATAAAAAACGTTGGCTTTAGATAGCGTTCCATTTTTAGCACCCTGGCCACTATACTGTCTTGGGTGGGATCTGTCAATTGGTGCGGTTGTCGAAGAGGGGGTATTTCTCCAAGCAGGGTTCTTTAATGTCAGTCCATGTATCTAGCCGCGTTTACGTCTATAACCTCTCCAGACACATAATCGTTTTCAAGCAAGTAGATGACGGTGTGAGCTATTTCCTCAGGTTCAGCAAGCCTCCCAAATGGTGTCAGAGCCGACAATTTCCTCTTGGTTTCTGAGGATATGAGCTCCGTATCTACTGGCCCAGGGGCCACGGCATTCACCATTACCAAGGGAGCTAGCTCACTGGCTAGCGCAAAGGTCAGGCCAATCACGCCAGCTTTTGAGGCCGCATAATGACAACCAATTGTTCCCCCCATCTTCCCCGCTATGGAAGAGATATTTACTATCTTACCTCGATTCTTTTTTAACTCCGCTGCCGCTGCCTTACAACAGTTGAAGACTCCGGTCAGGTTGACACCAATTACAGCATTCCATTCTTCGCTAGTGATATTCTCTATAGCCCAGTTTAGCCCAGATATGCCTGCATTGTTCACCAATATGTCTATGCCCCCAAAGCTCTCCCTCACCACTTTTACCATGTTCTCGGCTTGCTTAAGGTCGCTGACGTCTGCTCGAATTCTTAGGGATTTCACGCCAATCCCTTCTAACCTCTTAACCACTTCCCATGCCTTGTCTTCTTGCTTGTAAAAGTTAATGGCTACATTAACCCCCTCGTTGGCGAGCGCCAGAGAAATTGCTCGGCCAATACCTCGATCTGCCCCAGTTACGATTGCATTCTTGCCATTTAATCGCATGTTCCACCTCTTCCTCAGCTCAGTCTTAGGTGAAGTCAGCATTTACTGGCAACTATTATAACACCTTTGTTGAGTGTGCATCTTCTATCCGTTTTAAATCATCCGGAGTGTCAACGAAGAGGGGTTTGTTGAGTTGCCAAAAGGGTAGCTGAGGATCTCTGGAGGTTTGGGGAGCTCGGCATGTCGGATAAGGGTTGAGGTAGTCCCTTGCGATCCGCTCCAAGCTGTTGTTAGGCATATTTTATGCGACATGGTTTATGTCTTAAGATCAGACACTAGTCCAGATCCAACTCCGCTTTACACTTATTGCATCTTGTGGCACCTCGGAAAACCTTGTTGCCACAGTATGGACAGATATAGCGGGCTTCTTCATCTCGAATCCATTTTTCAGTGCCGAATTTTCGTCTATACGGAACAGCTCGTAGAGTTACTTTTTTCCCCACAGTCATGGGAAAGCTTTCAATGTACTGGCAGGGAAATTCATCACATTCATGGCATCCAGAGTAGCCTTTCTCTTGGACACAGTCCCTGATCTCACACTGTCGGCAGTAGTAAAATAATTTGTCAGATAGGCAGCCACGGCATTTAATATCTTCTATCGATAGATTTTCGCTGTTAGGAAGCGTGCCCTTGCCGGGAACTCTCCCCTTGTAGAGGTCCACCAGCCGCTCTTTAAGTTTGCGATTGTTATCACGGTAGGCGATGTAAATGGCACAGACTCCACAGTAAAGACCGCAGGGAGCAAGAAGATCTGGATTTATCGTCATACTTCAACCCTCCTTTGTACATTGGTTCAGTCGCTTCCGGACAAATCGACCCGGCCAAAGTGTTAGACTCTCACCCCGTTTGCTCTCCGCCTCCCTTAGGAAACGACCCACTTTTATGGCTTAGTATATATGCAGTTCTTTCAGCTCGTCAAATCGCTTTGCCGGCTTGTCTGGCTTCGGTCAGGTAAACTAAATCTTCCCTTCAAGCTGGGGGGAAATCGCCCTGACCAGGCGAAAGCCATCTGAAGCTGGTATCGAAGCTATGGCAAAGCCCGCATTAAAGTTAGCTCGAAATCGCTGTGTGACCTTTTTCAATTTTGGTTACTAAAAGGTTGCGCATTTCGAAGCCAATCCTTTTTCCTATGATCAGCTCTGGGCCTCCCTGTCTTTGCTTTGAGAGGAAAAAAGTGGCTCTATGAAGCTCCATTGCTCATCGATGAGTTCCCGAAACCCATCTCTCCCCCTTGATAAGTTATCTCAAGGTGGAATATACTGCAATCAGTCCAGAGTTTTGAGATGCGAACGGTTCGCACATCTTCCCAATTTGGGGTATATCCGAGTAGTTCGGATATGAACGAGTTATACGAAATGCTCACTACGGTCATAAATAATTCAGAGGAAAACACAATGGATGAAGAATATTACTCATACATAAGAAAGTTTTTTGGAAGATGGGCACCTATTTATGATATTGTAGATTTGTTCATTTCGGGAGTAAGGG
>CAZJSO010000072.1:0-6600 GCA_964548795.1 uncultured Dehalococcoidia bacterium
GGTGGGGAGGGAGGAGCACTAAGACGAAGCATTGAAAGGCTATCGGAGCTGGATGTGGAATACATCTTCCCGGGACATGGTACCGAGTTCGGTGACCTGATTAGAGGGAGGGAAAAGGTAAGAGAGAACTTTGCCTTCCTCCGTATGAACTACTTCCACTTGCTTTGAGGCCTAATCTCTCAGAGCACGAAGGTGTTTTTTCACCTCAACTAGATGCTGGTTTACCTCTCGAGTTTTCACTAAACCCATTTCGGTGATTATCCCGGTGACGAGGGTGGAGGGAATTTCATCAAATCCCTTTTCCAGCCTCGGGCTTTGGGGGCTGAATTTGATTAGCTCGCAGATGGCGTGGAAGGGGATTCCCCGCTTCCTAGCAGCCAAGGCGAGGCGGTAGGTAGGAGTGCCATTAATTACGGTGCCATCAGCAATAACGCTGTCAGCCCCAGTCAGGGCTCTGCTGGCCTGGGAAGCATAGCGTTCTAACTCCTCGTCGGGGATTAGCTGAGACTGGATTCCGGCCAACTTCAAGTCCTGGGCTAGAAGTTCTCCGTAAGATTCATCACCTCGGGACTCAGCGATGAAGATGGCAAAATTCTTCTCCTCCCTTCCCTTCTTCAGAGCTTGGAGCAGGACCGAGCTGTAGCTGCAGGTCAGAATTCTATCCCCTTCTTCGAGGAGGCTTGCTGCATTCTCAGCGGCTCTGGAAGCCGCCTCCTCGAGTCTCTGAGCGAGCTCTGCCGCTCTACGCTGGGCAAACTCTCGCAGAAGCCCCAGGCCGGTTTCAGTGAAGTTGTAGCAATCATGGATGAACCAGGCCGTGCTGTTAGCTATAGGGGCCATGCTGGGTTTGGTGTTGGCCAGTTCCTGAGCGGTGATTTTGAGCTCGGACAGAAATTCAGCCCTGTCTCGAGCCTGGCTTGACTTTGCTGCTAGCCTCAAAACCTTGAGTGCTTCTCGAGACAGGTACCCGGCCCCATGAATTTTGTCGTTTCGGATGGCCTCGATCCCGCTGGCTATTTCGGCCTTCATTTTACCCTTTCCCAGGTCTCAGCCAGTCTGGGCACGGTTTCAAAGTCGCCGATTTCCTCGGGCTCTATCCACTTGAGTTCAGTGTGTTCCCGGTCGATTCGCAGCCTCTCTGGACTCAATACCCGGAAGCGGAAGGGATGGATTATCCACTTCCGCCCCAACTTTTCATCTATGGCCTCCAGCGGCTCACCGGCCTTCATTAGCACCAGGTCTCCCTCATTAAGTCCAGTTTCCTCTCGCATTTCCTCCAGTGCCTGCTGGTAAGGTGCATTCCCCTTTTCGAGGTACCCGCTTACCCCAGCCCATCTCCCCTTATAGGTGCCTACCTGGCTGCTCCTTTTCAGGAGGCAAATTTTTCCCCGATGCTCTAGGAAACAGGTCACCACGTGTTTTTCCTCCAGCATACTAACCTCCATAAAGATTCAGTTCCCCAATGAGCTCTAGAATTCGGCGAGGCACTAGCTCCTGTATGTGCTCCCCCTTCCGCAGCCTCTCCCGCACCTGGGTGGAAGAGATGGAGGAAGCAAAATCAGAGATCTCCAGAAAGCCTACTTTTTCCTTGAACTTCTGGTTTTCGCCCTGCTCAAGGAAGCGGAGGAGAGCTTCCTTGCCCCAGCTGCCTCTCGGAGCAACTAAGAATTCGCCTTCCGCAAATAATTCGTCTAGAGCAGCTTCCCGATCCTGATAGTATCTCCTGTCCAGAACCCTAACGATTGTATCATAGCCGACCAGGAAGCAGAAGCTCGTCCCTGGGGAATATACCTTCTTGAGGGCTCTTAACTTCTCCAGGAAGAGGGGGTGGCTGGAAAGGCCGAGGCTTATCTTGGCCCAGCCATCGAAGAATTTCAGCAGCATTAGCAGCCGCTCTTCCAGTGAGGCAAATGATTTCTCCTTATCGGCGTTTCTCTTGTCGGCCAGTAGGAGAATTTCATCTACCCTTGCCCTGGCCCTCTCGATGATCTCTAGATGAGCTTTGGTCAAGGGATCGAAGGCGGAAGCAAAAATCCCCAGCTTACCACCTGGCTCCCTAACCCTCTCTTTGGCCCGACGGAGGAACCATATTTGCGGCTCCTCTGAACTTCGCTCGATGACTTCGCGAACTAGCTTCCTCAGGCTTCGCATGCTATTCTAGCTCAGCCAGGTCGAAAGTCAAGCCATCGCGGGCAGCGAGCACCCGGACGCCGGTCTCTTCCTGAAGCCTCTGGGCTACCTCCCAGGGTCTAGCCCGCCACATGGTCATGCCGAAGTGGGTCAGGATGGCTACCTTGGGCTTGATCTCCTGGATGATTTTGCCTGCATCTTTAGCTGACAGGTGATCATAAGGGCCGGGCTCAAGCCTGACCACATTAAGGATTAAGAGCTCCGCCTGGTAGGCGGTGCAGAGGTCATCAAAGTACTTCGTATCCACGATGCAGGAGAAATTGTGCTTCAGGGTTTGGAAAATCAGCCCGTAGGTCTCCACCGAGTGATGGTGCCGGAGGGGGGTCTTGAAGCTGATGTTATCCACCTGATAGGTCTGGTTTTCTTGAAGAAGCTCAATGCGTTCCAGCGCCGGGCGCAGGTAGTGAAGCACTACCGGATCTCCCTCTAGAGCGTCTCTGGGGGCGAAGAGAGCCCCTTTCCTTTTTAGTCCCCCCTCGGTTAGGGCGTCTATGATGACGTTGACGTCGGCAGCATGGTCTAGGTGGCGGTGGGAGAGGATGATAGCCTTGAGTTTTGATGGCCGGAGCTTTCTCTTGGCAGCCTGAACCAAGGTACCTGGACCGGGGTCGAGGAGCATCTGGGTGCCATCGAGGTCCAGCCAGAGGCCGCCGGAGGCCAATATCTGATTAGCTACCATTACTCTGGCCCCAGCCGTTCCCAGAAAGATAATCCTTTCATTGGACATCGGTTTCATTATAAGCTATTGGCCCTTACTGTCAAACTGGGGCACGTTGACTCTCTCTCTTTTCCGAGGTAAGATTTTAAGGAACCTAAAGGCGGGTTTAAAGTGACAGGCGTGGAGGAATTACGTCAACTCATAGGCCGGCAGGGTGAGCCGGTTGTGGTGGAGGTGGAGAGAGGGATGCTCCGCCGGATAGCTGAGGCGATCGAGGACCCTAACCCGCTGTGGCAGGATGAGGAATTTGCTCGACGGACAAGGTTCGGAGGGGTTATCGCCCCGCCAGCCTTCTTCTTTACCGCGTTCACCTCGGGGGCCTATGTACCAGTGCCCAAGCCCTCCGAGCGGGTAGTGGCTGGGGGTGGGGAGTGGGAATTTTACCTGCCAGTTCGGCCGGGAGATGTGATTACCACTACTAGTCGATTTGCTGGGGTACTCAAAAAGAAGAAGGGAGTTTTGCTCGTTTTCGAGTTTACTCATCGGAATCAGAAAGATGAGCTCGTGGGGCAGAGTCGAACCAGTCTAATAAGCTACTAGTGCGCATGAAAGAACAGCTTTACTGGGAAGATGTTCGAGAGGGGGAGGAGATACACCCTCTGTTCAAGTTCCCCAGCACGAGGCAACTGGTTATGTGGGCCGGTGCGTCAGAGGATTATTATGAGCTGCACTACGATAAGAATTTTGCGGCTAAAACGGGGTTCCCAGAGGTCATCCTCCCAGGTGGCCTGAAAGCGGCCTTTCTGAGCCAGATGTTGACCGACTGGATTGGAAAGGGCGGCTGGCTCCGAAAGCTGAGCTGTGAGTACGAGAAGGTGGATTACCCAGGACAGGAGCTTATTTGCCGGGGTAAAGTCAGGCGAAAGCGGGTGGAGGAGGAAGAGCACCTGGTAGAGTGTGAAGTTTGGGTCGAGAATCGCCAGGGAGAAGTGACCACATCTGGAAGTGCATTGGTGATTCTGCCTTTTAAGGAATATTAAAGGAGGCTAGCAGATGGGCGAGAGACTAAAAGGAAGGGTAGCAGTAGTGACCGGGTCAGGCCAGGGGATTGGGAAAGCCATTGCCCAGGCCTTGGCTCAAGAGGGAACCAAGGTAGTTACCAACAACCGCCGGCCAGGCACTCAAGGTGGAGATGCTGAGACCACAGCGAAGGAGATCGGGGAGATGGGCGGGGAGGCTATCCCCTTCTTCGGAGATGTGTCGAAATTCGATGAGGCAGAGAAGCTAATTAGGACCGCGGTGGACAAGTTCGGACGAATTGATATCCTGGTGAATTGTGCCGGAGCCGACCGCCCACGCATGGTCTGGAACCTCACAGAGGAGGATTGGGACATATGTCTGGATTCTTTCCTTAAGGGGACTTTCAATTGTACCCGCCATGCTGCTGGATTCATGCGTGAGCAAAGGTGGGGGAGGATTATCAACCTAACTTCGGATGCCTACTATGGGACTATAGGGCATGCTAACTATGGTGCGGCCAAGGCGGGTGTGGTTGGCTTCACCTATGCAGTAGCTCGAGAGATGGGAAGATACGGAGTAACTTGCAATGCCATTGCTCCTGAAGCCGCTACTCGATTTAGTGCCTCTCCGGAGGTGATCGCCGGGTTTAAGAAAAGATATGAAGCTGGGCTCATTTCCAAGGAGAGGCTGGAGGAACTAATAAACATGCCTCCTCCGGAGTGCGTTGGCCCTTTTGTAGCTTATCTGGCCACCGAAGAAGCCTGGAACGTAAACGGGCATATCTTCCGCGTTAGCGGTGGAGAGATAACTCTCTTCTCCGACCCCGTCCGAATGAAGTCAATTTTCAAAGACTGGAGAAGGGAAAAACCCTGGAGCGTGGAGGAGTTGATTAGCCTTTTCCCCAAGACGCTGGGGATGGGCCTGGCAAACCCAGCGCCACCTGAGAAGGAGTAGCTTATGAATCTAGAATCACTGTTCAGACCCAGCGCTAGGACAGATATTCCGCAGATAAATCCGGGAGATACGGTGAGCGTCAAGTTCCGCATATCTGAAGCGGGACGAGAGAGAAGCCAGATATTCCACGGCATAGTGATCCGCAAGAGGCCAGCGAGCTTCACGGTGAGGCAAATCTTCCAAGGGGTGGGGGTAGAGCGCACTTTTTCCCTCAATTCCCCCCTGCTGGAGGAGGTTAAGGTGCTGCAGCATGGCCGGGTTCGTCGGGCAAAGCTCTATTATCTTCGGGGCCTCAGCGGACGAAAGACTCGGGCGAAGATAAGGGCCAAGTAAAGGCCAACGGCCAGCGCGGTTTTCCCCGTGTTAGCCCTTCGGGGTTTGTGATGAGGTATGCTGAGGTGGCTGTCAACTGCTCGCTGCGCCGGCCGCGGACTTTTACCTATGAAATACCCCCTGGCATGGAGCTCAAGCCAGGCAGCGCTGTCTGGGTTCCCTTTGGGCCCAGAGTACTCCAGGGGATAATCTTTGAGCTGGGGGGGCAGCCACAGGTCGAGGAAACCCGGGCAATTGCCGAAGTTATCGACCCACAGCCACTTCTTGTGCCACATCAGCTTGCCCTCGCCCGCTGGATCAGCGAAAATTATTTTTCCCCTCTCTTTGAAGCCATGGCCCTCATGCTGCCCCCAGGATTTGAGCGAAGGGTGCTCACCTTTTTCCATGCGGCCCCCGATATAGCTGAGGAAACGCTCTCTGAGCTTTCGCCAGAGCAGCGAAGGCTTCTTCGCCTTTTGATGAGGCGTGGGCCATTGGAACTACGCCAGCTTAAAAGGAAAGTGAGCCGGGCCGAGTTGCATCTTTCACAACTAAACCGGAGGGGTTTAATCATTCGAAGTCAGGAGCTGGAAAAGCCCAGAGTGGGGCCCAAGCTGGTGCCTCACCTCCGCTTGGGTTGCCCGGCCGAGCAGGCTGGGGAGGAGGTGGGCTTGCTGAGGCGGAAGGGGGCCATCAGACAGGCTGAAGTCCTGGCCCTTCTTCTCTCAGAGGAAGCTCCGCTGCCCCTGCCAAAGTTGCGCCAGGAGCTCAAGCTCTCTGCCGAGGTGATCAGAGCCTTAGAGGGCAAGGGCCTGATCAAAGTGGAGAAATTGAGGGTTCATCGCGACCCACTGGCCCATCGCATTTTTACCCCTGCCGCTGCCCCGAGGCTCACCCGCGACCAGGGAAGAGCCTGGGAGCCGATAGAAGAGGCTATCCAGAAAGGTAAGAGCGCGGTTTTCTTGCTCCATGGGGTGACGGGAAGCGGCAAGACCGAGCTTTACCTTCGAGCTTTGGAGAAGGCGATTTTGGGGGGGAGGAAGGGCATTGTCCTAGTGCCGGAGATAGCACTAACCCCACAGACCATTTCCCGCTTCGCCTCGCGCTTTCCGGGCAGGGTAGCGGTACTTCACAGCCGGCTGTCTCCTGGGGAGCGGTTTGATGAGTGGCAGCGCATCGGCAGCGGCGAGTTCGATGTGGTAATTGGCTCCAGATCAGCTATATTCGCTCCACAGCCAAACCTGGGGCTCATCGTTATCGATGAGGAGCATGAGTGGACCTATAAGCAGCAGGAGAACTCTCCCCGGTATCATGCCCGTGAGGTAGCTTTAAAGCTGGCCGAGCTTACAGGCTCAGTCGTCATCCTGGGCAGTGCCACCCCCGATGTGGAGAGCTACTATCGGGCGAGGCAGGGCAGGTATGTGTTGCTTGAGTTGCCACAGCGGATAGCAGAACTGAAGCTTAGG
>CAZJSO010000073.1:0-6550 GCA_964548795.1 uncultured Dehalococcoidia bacterium
GACAACCCCACCACCCACAACCCCCACCCCTCACTCCTAGTTTCTCTTCGCCAAGAGTCTGTTCACCCTAAGGTCATGCGAGGAGAGCCTGCGATCAAGCTTAACTGGAGTAAAGCAGTCCGTGGTACTAGTGGAAAAGTACTGGTTATGCGAGCTAAATTGATTTTAAATCGGGGCGGGCGGATTCGAACCGCCGACCTCAGCGTCCCAAACGCTGCGCGCTAACCGGGCTGCGCTACGCCCCGCGAATAGAATTATACCACTTAGGAAATCGTTCTGGGAAGCTAAAACTCTCTCCGCCCTATTCCCGACAGTTGGGGCAGATGTCAAAGTAGTCTTCGGGGAGGCTGGCCTTCTTCCTGATGTATTCCAGTTGTTCTTCAGGAGCCCAATAATTACCACAAACCTTGCATTTCTTCAATTTAAATTCCTTTTTCCAATTGCTGGCATAGACTACTCGAGTATCATCCTTATCCTCCATCTTTATCGCCCCCGTGGGGCAAACATAGGCACAAGAACCACAGCCAATACAATCCGCAGAGGGCTCAAAGAAGGGTGGAGCTACTTCTCTATTTACCCCACGGTTAACCAAGCTAATAGCGCTTCTCCCTACAATTTGCTCACAAGTCCTGACACATAGGCCGCAAAGAACGCAATCTTCATTTTCTAGATATTCCGGCCTAAATGACGGCTGCTCAACGCCCATCTCTGAAGCTAGCTTCTTTATCACCTCGTTTTGAGAACATCTTGCCAGAAGCAACTCCATTATCATTTTGCGGTTATTTACGATGCGAGGCGAATTAGTTTTAACCTCAAGCCCCTCCTCAACGGGATAAAGGCAAGAAGCCACCACTCGTGAGCGACCACCTTTGAAGATCTCTACAGAGCATAGTCGGCAGGCTCCGTAGGGAGATAAATTTTCATGATAACAAAGGGTAGGAATATAGATTCCATTTTCCCGGGCTACCTCCAGTATCGTCTGTCCTTCCTTTGCTTCTAGCTCTTGCCCATCGATATTTATAGTTACCATTTTTACCTCACCCCTACAGCGTCTAGCTTACAAACGTCCTTGCAAATACCACACTTAATGCATTTGCTCTGGTCCAGAATCACCGGTTTCTTCTTGCCCATAAAAGTTATTGCCTCCACGGGGCAAGCTTTCTCACAAAGCCGACAACCTACACACTTCTCGTCTATTATGTAATATTGAATCAAGGCTTTACAGACACCAGCAGGGCACCTTTTTTGCTTAATATGAGCTTCATATTCATCCTTAAAATAACGAAGTGTGCTGAGCACCGGATTAGCAGCAGTTGTGCCTAAAGCACACAGTGCCGTATCTTTCAAGGTAGCAGAGATGCGCTCCAGAAGCTCAATATCTTTTTCCTCGCCCTTGCCTTCGGTAATGTCGTCTAGAATTTGCCGCATTCTCTTTAGGCCTTCTCGACATGGCACGCATTTACCGCAGGATTCTCCTTCTAGAAAGGCGAGAAAATACCTGGCAGTGTCCACCATACAGGTGTCCTCATCCATGACAATCATGCCACCCGAGCCCATCATCGAGCCAGCCTTGGTCAAGTCATCAAAATCCACAGGCATGTCAAGCATGCTCTCAGGAATAACACCACCTGAAGGTCCGCCAGTCTGCACCCCCTTAAACTTTTTGCCGCCCTTTACGCCGCCACCAATATCATAAATAACCTCCCTCAGCGTCATCCCCATAGGTACTTCCACTAATCCGGTGTTATTCACCTTGCCTACCAGCGAGAAGATCTTCGTGCCCTTGCTTCCCTCGGTGCCGATACTATTAAACCAATCAGCCCCTTCATTGATTATTAAAGGCACGTTTGCCAGGGTTTCCACATTATTCAGGTTGCTGGGCTTATCCCATAACCCCTTTTCTGAAGTATGGATATATTTCGCTCTTGGTTCCCCGACTTTACCTTCCAGTGAGGCCATTAAAGCGGTTGATTCGCCGCAAACAAAAGCGCCACCGCCTCGATTAATGCGAACAGCGAAATCAAAACCAGAGCCAAGAATATCCTTCCCTAAAAATCCTAATTCCTCTGCTTGCCTTATCGCTATGGTGGCATTTTCCACTGCCACAGGATATTCGTTACGCACATAAATATAGCCCTCATGCGAACCAATAGCATAAGCGGCAATTATTAACCCTTCAAGAACGCCATGAGGATTACCTTCCATAAGCGCTCTATCCATGAAGGCACCGGGATCGCCCTCATCGCAATTGGCGATAACGTACTTAGGCTCTCCTGGAGCATTACGGCAGGACTCCCACTTCCGCCCGGCAGGGAATCCCCCACCCCCACGCCCCCTCAGCCCTGAGCGTTTGATTTCCTCTATTACCTGCTCGGGTGTCATTTTAAAAAGAGCCTTGGCTAGAGCTGAGTAACCTCCCAGGGCAAGGTAATCCTCAATGCTATTGGGGTCGATCCTACTGTTGTTGCCTAAAAGAAGACGCTTCTGTTTTTTATAAAAGGGTATCTCAGATTCATGTATAAATTTTTCCCCTGTGGTAGGGTCAGTGTAGAGCAACCGGTCAACTATCTCACCATTAATTACCGTCCTCGAAATTATCTCAGTTACATCTTCCACCCTCACATGGGTATACAGAATGTTCTGAGGGTAAATAATTACCAAGGGGCCCTGTTCGCAAAAGCCTGGACAACCTGTGGTTTTGACATCAACCTTTGCCTTCAGTTTTTGTCTTTCAATCTCTTTTATGGTGGCATCAATAATTCCCCGTGCGCCAAGAGCCAAGCACCCTGCTCCACTGCATATTGCTATACAAGGCTTACCAACCTTCCTTTTCTCAGCTATCGAAGCCCTAAAAGCTTCTAAATCTTGTAAGGATTTAATCTTCCTCATCTACAGCTCTCTAACCATATCTATTTAGTATTGAATCAACCTTATCCGCGCTCATCTGCCCAAAATACTCACCGTCAATGTTCACCACCGGTCCCAGGGCACAGCATCCCATACAATTTACTGCTTCCAGCGTGAACTTTAAATCACTGGTGGTTTCCCCAGTGCTAATCTTTAAACTTCGCTCGATTTGCTCCAATACTTTAGAAGCACCTCTGACATGACAGGCAGTCCCCAGGCAGACATTGATTAGATGCCTGCCTCTGGGTTTAAGGCTGAAGGCTTTAAAGAAAGTGGCCACGCTGAAGACCCGGCTCAGAGGAAGATCCAGCTTCTGACTCACCTCCTCCAGTGCTTCCTTAGGAAGCCAGTTGTATTCCGCCTGGATGTCCTGCAGAATTGATACTAACTGACTGGCATCTCGGGAGTAGCGCTCTAAAATAGAATTTACCTTCTCATCCAAGCTGGCACTTTGCTCTGAGCTTGTCATATTCCTTTCTCACTCGCTCTTCGATTTTCTCTATTTCCTCATCCGGCAGGTGCCGGAACCTTCCCTGAAGTTTCAGATAATCTCGAACCGGCCGGAGGCGCGGAAAATCGAAGCTAAGTTTGTATTTCCCATTTTCCACCTCATAAAGTGGGAATACCCCCGTCTCCACCGCCAGCCGACCAATGCGAACGGTGAGATCCGGTCGTAGCCTCCAGCCAGTGGGGCAGGGGGAGAGAATATGCACATAGGCTGGCCCCTTCACCTCAGCCGCCTTTTTCACCTTCTCCATGAGGTCAAATGGATAGCTGGGGCAGGCGGTGGCCACATAGGGAATGTTATGGGCCACTGCTATCTCCGGCATGTTCTTCTTCCAGGTGACCTGTCCGATGCTGACCTTGCCCGCTGGGGCAGTAGTGGTCCAGGCGCCGTAGGGTGTGGCGCTGGAGCGCTGGATGCCGGTGTTCATGTAGGCCTCGTTGTCATAACATACATAGAGGAAATCATGTCCTCTCTCGAGTGCCCCGGAAAGGGCCTGAAGGCCGATATCGCTCGTCCCGCCGTCACCGGCCAGAGCTACGAAGTAAACCCGCTCGACAGGCATCCTGCCCTTCCTCATCAACACCTTATGGGCTGCCTCCGCCCCGGAGATAACCGCGGCAGTGTTCTCGAACAGGGTGTGAATCCAGGGAACCCGCCAGGAGGTCTGGGGAAGGCAGGAGGAGACGATCTCCAAGCACCCGGTGGCATTGGCCACGATAACCTTGCGGCCCAGGGCCTTCATGGTCAGCCTCACCGCCAGGGCCTCACCACAGCCGATACAGGCACGATGCCCGGGGGCGAAGTTTTCCTCTTTAGGCACCAGCTTGGGGACGTAGACTGTAAATTTCTCCATCCCTGCTACTCCCTTATCCCAACCGTCTCGAATACCACCTCGAGTTCCTTTTGAGCTAAATCTGCCCCGCGGTGGAAAAGGTATTCAAACTCCTCCACCTTAACGTCCCTTCCACCCAGGCCACCCACGAAGTTAACCACCTGGGGTCTTTTCTCCAGCGGATAGAGGGCTGCCTTCACCTCAGAGGCCACTGGCCCGGGCCCGCCGAAGGAAATGGCCCGATCCAAGACGAGCACGACCTCCGCCCCACTTACCCCTTGGCGAAGCTCCTCAAAGGGGAAGGGCCTCCAGAGGCGGAGCCTCACTAGTCCCACCTCTTCCCCCCTCTCCCTCAGCCGGTCCACGGCCACCATGGCCGTCTCACTGAAACTCCCCATCATGAGGAGCAGAACTTTAGCTCCCTCAGTGCGGTAGGACTCCACTGGCTGGTAGCGGCGACCGAAGGCCTCCTCAAATTCCCGCCAGGTCTCTAAGATAACCTCCTTGGACTGCCTCAGGGCCACATCCTGAGCCTTCTTCACCTCGGCGTAGATGAATGGCGGACCATAGGCCCCCATGGTCACCGGTCGGCGGGGATCCAGGGTAAAGAGGGGCTGGTAAGGGGGCAGGAACCTGTCAACCTCTTCCTGCTCCGGAAGCAGAATGGGCTCTATCACATGGGTAAGGTGAAAACCATCGAAGTGAACCACCACTGGAAAGAGCACTCGGGGGTCCTCACCCACCCGAAAGGCCCAGAGCGTGAGGTCAAAGGCCTGCTGGCCATTCTCGGCAAAAACTTGAATCCAACCAATGTCTCGAACGGACATGGCGTCGGAGTGATCGCCCCAGACGCTCAGGGGGGCAGAGAGAGCCCGGTTGGCCAGGGCCAGAACAATGGGCAGCCGCATGGAGGAAGCCACATAGAGAACCTCATGCATCAATTCCAGCCCTTGCCCTGAGGTGGCGGTAAAGGTTCTGGCCCCTGCGGCCGAAGAGCCTAGGCAAGCGCTCATGGCGGAGTGCTCTGATTCCACGGGGATGAACTCGGCATCGAGTTCTCCATTGGCCACCATCTCCGCTATGCGCTCCGGTATGTGAGTATTGGGGGTTATGGGATAAGCCGCCACCACCTCGACCCGGGCAAGTTTCGCTGCCTCCGCTATGGCGTGAGCTACCTCCAACCCCACTCGCCTCATTCCTCTTCCTCCTGAACCATGGTTATGGCTCCCGGCCAGCACTCACGGGCGCAAATACCACATCCCTTGCAATAGTAGAGGTCGGCCTCAAAGTAACCGTCCTCAGTCTCCCGAATACACCCCTCAGGGCAGAAGAGAGCACACAGGCCACACTTGATGCACTTGGCGTTATCGTGAACCGGTCGCTGTGATCTCCAACTGCCAGTCTCATATTCCGCGGCGCTGCCTGGCTCGGTCACCACAAAGCCGCGCAGGAAATCCTTCCAGGTAAATGGTTGCTGGGCCACTTTTCACTCCTCGATCGCAATCTGGTCATAGGCCAACTTCATCGCCTGGATGTTTCTCTCAGCGAGCTGGCCAAAGCGGTGACGCAGCGGTTCGATAAGGGATTCCAGCTTCACCACCCCAGTGGCTCGCACCAGGGCTCCTACCATAGTGGTGTTGGTAATGGGCACCCGCAGGTTCTCCAGAGCTATCCGAGCGGCATCTACGGTGGCCACCCTCCCACTTAGGCCCAGCCTGAACTTTATCTCCTTAGGTGACCTTCGAGTATTGAATATAGCTATTCCCCCTGCCCTGAGCCCAGCAGTGACATCTACCGTCCCGAGGAGACTGGGGTCAAGCACCACCACTACATCCGGTTCCTCGATCTCGGCTCGGAGGCGAATGGGCTGGCTCTCACTAATCCTATTAAAAGCTAAAACAGGCGCTCCCCTACGCTCTGGTCCAAAGCTGGGGAACGCCTGAGCATATCTCCCTTCGCTTATAGCTGCTAGTGCCACAAGTTCGGCTGAAGTTACTGCCCCTTGTCCTCCCCTGCCATGCCAGCGAATTTCGACCAAACTATTCGTCGAAGACAATGAAACTCCTATTCTCAGACATCCAAAAACGCCCCTGGAGGGACTCGAACCCTCGCACCCAGCTCCGGAGGCTGGCGCTCTATCCCCTGAGCTACAGGGGCACGATAGCAATTTTAACGTTTTTACAGGATACTTTCAAGCCTTCGTTTTGAATCATCTAAAATGTAACCCAGCGGGCATTTGTTGAATCATCAAAAAGGTAACCGAAGAAGGTAGAATGTTAGCCGGCCAAAAACTTGTAAGGAGG
>CAZJSO010000074.1:0-6446 GCA_964548795.1 uncultured Dehalococcoidia bacterium
CCTCGGGATCTCTCCCGCTAACCCGGATGAGCTCCTCCCGGGGGATGTCGCAGGGGCCTTGGGGCTCTCCTATTAAACCCATGTCCACTATCAGTGTCTTAAACCCGCGGGACTCTATCTCTTGGCGGAGGAAGTCAGCCTCTCGCCATTTTTCCTCAGCCATCACCAGTACAGCTATCACCTTATTCATCTTTCCCTCCGCCCTTAATGTCTTCAATGAACCTGACGAATTTTACCATCCCACTTGCAAGGCACTCTTCTATCTCGGCAATGAACTTTGCGGGATAATACTCTGGCCAAATCCAGGCCCCTGTCTCCTTATCAAGCTCAGGCAACTTAAAGGGGTCCCCAATGTCGAGGTCGGAGCCAGGACCTAGGACGAATTCTTTGAGGGTGAAAACTTTCCCGGAGCTTGAGGGCCAGAGGCGAAGCACTTCCTCCTTTATCAGATGATCTAAGGGTAGGATCAGGTGAGCCCGGCTAACAAGCTGCTGGCTGAGTTCTCTCGAGCGGTGGGAAGTAACATCTATGCCTCTTTGTGCGAGGTAGCGAGTGGCATAAATATTAGGCTTTTTACCGAAAAGTGGGGGCTTGAATTCGAAGCCTCTTTCTTCGGCGTGCTTTAAGTACGCCTGTGGAAAGATGCCAGCCGAGCCCACCAACACTTTACTGGTCAAGGAATGGAATTGCTCTGCCAGCCTCTGTTGCAGGAGCTTCTCTGCTATAAGGCTTCTTTCGCGGTTACCACAGCAGACAAATAAGATAAATTTCTTCTTTCTACGCTTGTTAATTTCCGACATGCAGATGTGCGCTTTTATTCTACCTTATCTTTGGCCTCAAGCCTCTCGGTTATTATCCGAGTTAACTTTTTCTTGTCTATCTTCGCCGCTCCAGCTAGAGGCATGGCCTCTAGCACTTCCAGCCTCTCCGGAATCTTGAACATGGCGATTTTCTTGCTCTTTAGATACTCCACCATCTCCTCGAAGGTGAATTGTTCTCCTTTCTTCAGGGTAACGAAGGCGCAGGCCTTCTCCCCCATAACTGGGTCGGGCATGGGCACCACCGCAGCCTCGACAACCTTCGGATGGGCTATCAGATAGTCCTCGATCTCCCGGGGGTATATATTTTGCCCGCCACGAATTATGATGTCCTTCTTCCGACCCACGATCTTCAGCCAGCCATCCTCCGTTAGGGTTACTAGATCACCGGTGGTGGCCCAGCCTTCCTGGCTAAAGGCCTCGGTGAGGGTCTTCTCTAGGTCTCGGTAGTAACCGATGGAATTGCCCGGCCCTCTGAAGTAGAGCGTACCTACCTCCCCTGGCTTTACCTGGTGACCTTGCTCATCCAGCACTTTTACTTCGACTCCCGGATGCACTCTCCCCACAGTGGTGTATCTTTCTTCCTTAGAAGCGGAGAGGGGAACCCCGGAGACCGAGCCGGTGTCCTGACTGCCAAATGTTCCCAGGATGGGGCAGCCGAATTTTTCCTCGGCCTCCTGAGCCAAAGAGGGTGGCAGATAACCACCTGCTGTTTTCAGGATGCGCAGGGAGGAGAGGTCATATTTTTCTAGCGGGAGCTGCACCAGCCTGGCAAGCTGGGTGGGCACCAAGGCTAGAACGGTGACTCGCTCCTTCTCCATCATCTGAAGGACTTCCTCGCCTTTGTACTCATGCTCCAGGGCGATCTTTGCCCCCGCCACTGGAGCGGTGACATAGGCTGGAGTTCCTCCAGCTGCCCCGGCGATCGGGGCAATGGCCAGAACCGCATCCTGGGGGCCGAGTCCCCAATTCCTAATGTGAGCTTTGGCGGTCCAGATCTCCCGGGCAGCGATGCGGTGCTCAATGATCTTCGGCGTGCCTGTGGTTCCGGTGGTGGTGAGCAGAAAGCCGACCTCGTGGATTGGGTCCAGCCTTCTACTCTCTAGCTCTCTCAGGTCATACTCCTCCTCATAAGGATGCTCCATCAGCTCCTTAAGGGAGAGGCATCCCTCGGGAACTTCATCGCCGGCGACGATGATGTGCTTTAGGTGAGGTAGCTCCGACTGAAGCTCCCTGGCCATCTGGCAGTAATCGAAGTTCCGATATGATTTGGGAATAACCAGACCCACGGCCTGGGTCTGACCGCCGATCCACTTGAGTTCGGTCTGACGGAAGGTGGGCATCTCCGGAATGGATAGAATGCCGGCCTTTTCGCAGGCCAGGCGAACCAGGACGTGCTCGGCGATGTTGGGGAGCTGAATCATCAGCCGGTCATCCCGATTTAGCTTCAGCTCCTTGACCAGCGCCAGGGCTATGTGGTTAACTCGCTGCACCGCTTGAGCCCAGGTCAGCCTGGTTCCCTCAGAGTCTATCAAGGCCTCCTTGTTAGGCCACCTCCTGGCATTCCACTCCCAGTACTCGGGCAGGATGGTGTTCTCCCAGTAACCCTCGGCAACATATTTCTCTATTTCGACCTCATTATATCTTATCGGCCTCATATTCCCCCACTCTTAATAAGGATTTTCAAAGCCATACTCCTGCCAGCGGCTCATAACTTTCCTCTCCATCTCCTCATCGAGTTTGACTTCCACAGGCTTTTCCTTCCACTCAAAGGGCATGGTAGCATCTATAAGAATCCGGGAGACTATTTCTCTCTCGCCTATGGGCAGGGAGGGGTCCAGCGGCGTTGACCTCCCTCGCTTGATGATCTCTGTGTCTCGAACCGGATTATAGCGGACGCTTAGGGCCCACCAGACGGCCGCCATATCATCCGCCGGAATATCGGCATCTACCACGATCACTCCCTTGAGTCCATAATGTCCGGTGGTAGTGGCAATTATCGCATTTCCCACATGGTTTGCATGGCCAGGGTACATCGTCTTCACCGAGACGATGGCCCAGAATCTGCCCGTTGTTTCGGGTGGGATGTAGACCGATTGAATTCCCGGCACTCGCATGGTCTCCAGGTCGCTCCACAGGGCAGCGGTTCGATTCAGTGATTGAATCATATGCTGGTCGGTGAGCGGCTTGCCCACGGTGGTCATCTGAAAAATGGGCTCCTTCTGACGCAGGATGCGCTTGACCTTGAGCCAGGGTTTAGGGAGCTCCGCCTTGGCCTTGCCCGAATAGTAACCGGTATACTCGCCGAAGGGCCCTTCGGGCCGGAAACTGGCCGGGTCAGGATCGATTTCGCCCTCCAGAATTATCCCTGCGTGAGCAGGGAGCTTGAGCCCGGTCAGATCGCTTTTGAAGACCTCAACCGGTTCACCAAACAAGGCCCCAATTACATCGTACTCGTCAGTTTCGGCAGGAATCATGGTGCTGGAGACGAGGAAGAAGAGGGGATGGCAGCCGATGACCGCTGCGGCCGGCATTTTGCGGCCCATCTTTTTATATTTTTGCAGATGGAAGTCTGAGTGCTTACCCCTGATAATCTGCACCCCAGCGCTTCTCTCGTCGAGTATTTGCATCCGATAGGTTCCTAGGTTTGTCCACCCAGTTTCAGGATCTTGGGTGACCAGAAAGGCCGAGGTACCGATGTATCTCCCTCCATCCTGGGGGTAGAGCTGGGGAGCAGGAAAGTCAAAGAGGTTAACCTTCTCGCCTTCTACCACCTGCTCCATAACCGGGCCGTCCTTAACCTCCACTGGCTTTACCAGGCCCCTCATAGTTCTTTCCATCCACTCCCGGGCCAGGTCACACATGGAGTAGCTTGTCGGCATGCCTAGGGTGATGGCTAGTTTTTTTGGGGTAGTAAAGGCACTGGTTAGGACCGGGATATCGTACCCCTTGACATTCTCAAACAGCAAAGCGGGACCTTTCCTGCGCTCATTCAGCGTAGCTATGTGGGAAATCTCCAGGTTCCAATCCACTTCCGTCTCTATTCTCTTCAGCTCTCCTTCAGCCTCGCAGGCCTTAATCCAATCCTTGATATCTTTCATAAAGAACCCCCTTCAGTTTTTGAATGAGATAACTTGAAGAAAGCGCCGAGGGGAAAACTTCTCACTCGGCTAAGTCTTCCTATGGCCTAAAAGTTGATCTTCAAAGGTGTTAGGGCCTTTTCCATGAGCAGCTCATAGCCACTTTTCTTTCCCAGCACTGGTTCCCTCTGACGCTGGCTCCACACCGTCTCCGGCCGGCTTTGTACTATGAAAACGTTCTCCGGGAGGGGAAGGCCCTGGTCAATGGCCCATTCTATATCCTGTGGCAGGCCGTAGTTTTCTTCGATCAGCTTGGCTACCTTGGCCAACTCTATTACCTCTTCACGCTCCAGGCAGCGCAGGTCACAGCGACTCGGGGGCACTTCATTATGGACCACCTCCCCCTTGTGGGGATCGTAAACACACTCAACGCTTTTGTGTGAGATTACCTCCTCGCTTATCTCGGAGGTGACCTTGTCCACTACAAATCTGTCCGGGGTTACTGAGCCGGAGACCACGGTTTCCCCCAACCCCCAAGTTCCTTCGATGACCACCTTTGAGGGGTCTCCATTCACCGGATCGATGGTAAACATTACTCCGGCTGCTTTGGGGTTGACCATCTTCTGGACTCCAACGCTTATCAAGACCTTCTCATGGGGAAATTTGTTCTTGCTCCGGTAGCTTATAGCGCGTGGGGTGAAAAGGCTGGCCCAGCATTTTCTAACCTTTTTGACCACCTCTTCGGGCCCCTTGATCCAGAGGTAAGTATCCTGCTGCCCGGCGAAGCTTGCAGAGGGGAGATCCTCCGCCGTAGCGCTTGAGCGCACAGCTACCGGAACTTCCCTCTCTCCGCACTTATCACAGAGCAAGGCATAGCTCTCCCTTATCCTCGTTTCAATCTCGGGAGGGACTGGAGCCCTTTCAATTAGGTCTTGGATTCTAGTGCTGGCGTCCTCGAGCAAAGCCACATCAGCGGGGTCAGCGCTGGCCAAAAGCCTGAAAATCTCCTCGCTGATGCCCGCGCTCTTCAGAAATTCGAGGTAGCTGCCTGTGGTAATGGCGAACCCAGGCGGCACCCTTATCCCAGCTTTAAGCATCTCCCCCAGGTTGGCGTTCTTGCCCCCCACCTTAGGAAGCGAGGACCTATCTAGCCGGTCAAAATCTATGACATACTCCTCCATGGCTCAGCCCCCATCTCAACTTTCTGACCCTCCCAAGCCCCCTGAGGGCTTGGGAGGGTCAGTTTAGGTTATTGCTCCGCTCGCTTAATAATGGTGACTACGCCTCTGTCCCCATCGACCCGGATGGTATCCCCTGTCTTGATCACGGAGGTAGCCACACCGGCTCCGGTCACTGAGGGCAGGCCATATTCCCTCGACACGATGGCAGCGTGGGAGGTGAGCCCACCGATATCGGTAACCGCAGCCTTAATCTTGGTGAACACCGGGGCCCAGGCAGGGTTAGTGCAGGGGCAAACCATGATCTCCCCCGGCTGAAGGGTAACGATCTCCTCGAGAAGCTTGAGCACTCGGGCAGTTCCCTCAACGACTCCGGCTGAGGAGGCGAAGCCCTTGATCTCGGTTACCTCTTCGGGCACCACCGCCACCCCTTTGAGCCACTCGGCCACCTTTTCACTGGTGACGCCCCAGAGCATGACGGTGAACGGCTCGGCAACCTCCTTCGGCGGGATTCCCAAAGCTGGTATGGGGGTCCACTTCCTGGCTGCCTCCAGTATCTGCTGGCGTTTCTCCGCCTTCTCCATATAATATTTGCCTCTCAGGGGAACGCCCTCGCCCAAGGCCCAAGCGGTGGCCAGCTCCTCTATCATTTCGGGGACCTCAAATCTGTTGAACATGAATATGTCGTCTACCTCTTTCAGCATGCCATGCTTAACAAATAACTTCCCGAATTCCCTTATCTTATCGAACCAGATGGTGTGGAACCAATGCTCCACCCAGAAAAGGTGATCTTCAGCATACCGATATATGGTTCTGACAGTCTTGTAAGCATCCTCAAATGATTTCCTGTCTTCATCGGTCTTTATCAGCTTGCGGTAATCAGCAACAATCTCGTCCCTTTTCTGGCTTATTTCCTCTAGCGATCGCTCTATCCTCTCTCCTTTCTCCAGCCGCTCCACGTAGCTCTTCATGTAACTGAAGGGGATGTCCAGCTTGTTGACCCAGCTTCCTTCATAATGGAACCACCCGCTGCCGCAGGAGACATAAAACCAGGGGTCCTTGGCCTTCTCCAGCTCTTCCAGCCACTTTCTTCCTTCGTCCGTCTTCTTGAGCTCCTCTATCTTCTGCTCTGCCGGCACATCGCGTTTGATTATCTCAGCTATACCAGGCTTGGAGCCAGCTAGGCGAGACAGCCGACAAAGTTCCTCCTCGGGGCGGAACATCGACACATAGGCACCAGCCACCATCTTTCCGATGGCGCTTTCGCTTATCCCTGGAAACAGTTTTCGACAGACGTCGGCAAACATAAGGTAGGCCAGATAGGTCAGGTTGAGCATCTCAAAGTGATACTGCCAGCCCTTGTACATCTG
>CAZJSO010000075.1:0-6269 GCA_964548795.1 uncultured Dehalococcoidia bacterium
AACTCCTTTGATTTACAGAACCAGTTATGTTAAGTCCCCCTCAACTTTCTGATTATTTCGTCGGTCATCTCCAGAGTGGTAGCAGCGGTGGGTTCGTGGGGGTCTGGCTTGAGGTCATAGGTCACCTTTTTCCCCTCAGCTAAGACTTCCGCAATGGCCTGCTCCAGCCTTCCAGCCGCCTCTCTCTCCCCCAGATAACGGAGCATTAGCTTACCGGATAGCATCATCGCTACTGGGTTAACCTTATTTTGTCCGGCGTATTTGGGAGCACTGCCGTGGGCCGGTTCAAAAATAGCGAGACTATCTCCAAGGTTAGCGCTCGGGGCTACTCCCAGCCCCCCGATCAAGCCAGCACAGAGATCAGACACGATATCCCCGTAGAGGTTAGAGAGAAGGAGGATATCAAAGCGCTCCGGCCGACGCACCAACTGCATGCAGAGGTTATCTACGATAATCTCTTCAAACTCGACCTCCGGAAATTCCTTCGCTACCTCCCGGGCAACCTCCAGGAAAAGCCCATCGGTAAACTTCATGATGTTAGCCTTGTGCACCACACTTACCTTCCGACGCCCATTTTCCACGGCGTAGCGGAAGGCAAATTCAGCGATCCTTCTGGTAGCCGTCTCCGAGATGGGCTTGATACTAATCCCACTCTTCGGGTTGAGCTTTCTACCTCCCAATTCACCTATAAGCTCTATCAGCTTCATGGCCTCCGGAGTTCCATGCTCAAACTCAATTCCTGCATAAAGGTCCTCGGTATTTTCCCGGACGACCACTAAGTCAATAGCTTGGTAACGAGATGGAACCCCGGGGAAGCTTCTGCAGGGACGAAGGCAGGCGTAGAGGTCAAGCTCCTGACGCAAGGCAACATTGATGCTCCGAAACCCAGTTCCTACGGGAGTGGTGACCGGCCCCTTTAAAGCCACGCGGTTCCTCCGCACGGACTCAAGCACCGCCTCCGGGAGAGGATTCCCCCACTGCTCCAGGGCTGCGGCACCGACCTCCTGCACCTCCCACTTGAATTCCACGCCGGTGGCCTCTAAGACCCTCCTGGTGGCCTCGGTGACCTCAGGGCCCACTCCATCGCCGGGAATCAAGGTAACTGAGTGCGCCATCTTATGCTCTACAGCTTAAAGCCATGATATTTTCTGATATAAGACACCAGCCCACCGCCTTTGAGAATCTCGAGCATCACCGGCGGCAAGGGGTTAAAGAAAAGCTCAAGCCCCAGGGTAAGATCTCTGACCTTCCCGCCGGCCAGGTCTACCTCTAGCTCATCTCCATCGGCTATTCCTTGGGTATCCAAGATGAGCACTGGCAGGCCAAGGTTCACCGCGTTCCGATAGAATATGCGAGCCACAGACTCAGCTAACACGGCGCTTATACCAGACAACTTCAGGACTAGTACTGCATGCTCTCTGCTTGACCCCAGCCCGAAGTTTCGGCCAGCAACCAAGAAGTCCCCTGGGCGAACCCGGCTGGTAAACTCAGGAGCAATGTCCGCCATGGCATGCTTCGCCAGCTCAGGGAGATTACTCCGCAGATGGAAATATCTCCCCGGGATGATGTGGTCGGTGGAGATGCCGTCTCCAAATTTAAGCGCTCGACCCCTCATCCGAGCACCTCCCTGGGGTCGAGAATCTCACCCTTCAGGGCGCTGGCAGCAGCGGTGGCTGGGCTGCCCAAATAGATGAAAGACTCTGGATTCCCCATGCGACCCCTAAAATTCCGATTAGCGGTGGAGAGGCAGACCTCCCCATCGCCCAGAACCCCCTGGTGCACGCCGACGCAAGCAGCGCAGCCGGGCGGCAGGATAACCCCGCCAGCCTCCACCAGGGTCTGGATATATCCCCGCTCGATGGCTTCCCGAAGAATCCCTCGGGAGGCAGGAGCGACCAGGAGGCGGGCCCGAGGGTGCCTTTTCCTTCCCCGCAGTATCCCTGCCGCTATCTTCAGGTCCTCCAGCCGGCCATTGGTGCAGGTTCCGAGAAATACTTGATCAATCTTCATCCCTTGAACCTCCTTGACCGGGATTACATTGTCCACCGCATGGGGCTGGGAGACCAGGGGCTCAAGGGCTGAGAGGTCAATCTCTATCTTCCTCTCGTATGTAGCGTCAGGGTCAGGCCTAAGTTCCCGATAGCCCTCTGGCCGCCCTTGCCCGGCGAGGAAGTCCCTGGTGATCTCATCTGAGGGGAAAAGCCCCACCTTGGCCCCTGCCTCCACCACCATATTGGCCATGGTGAGGCGGTCCGAAAGGGAAAGCTCGCTCAAAGACTCGCCTCCGAATTCCAGTGACTTATAGGTTGCCCCGTCGGCCCCAAGCCGACCGATAAGACTCAAGATTAAGTCCTTAGCATAAACACCTCTAGGAAAGCGGCCGGAAAGCTCTATCCGAAAACTCTCCGGCACCCGAAGCCAGGTGCTGCCGGTGGAGATGGCCACGGCTACATCGGTGGAGCCCATTCCGGTGGCAAAGGCACCTAAGGCCCCTGCGGTGACCGTGTGGGAATCAGCCCCAACGATGACCTGATAAGGGCTGGCATAATGTTCCGCGATGAGCTGATGGCAAATTCCCTCCCCCACCTCGAAGACCTCTGCCCCCAGCTTTTCAGCAGAGCTTCGAAGCAGGGCATGATCGTTGGAAAGTTCCCGCCTGGGACTTGGGGCCGCATGGTCCAGAAAAAAGACCACTTTGGTTCGGCCACTGGCCTGGTGTTCCAAGCCAATCTGCTCAAGCTGCCTTATGGTCAGGGGACCAGTGCCATCCTGTACGAAGGCCACATCTACCGGCGAGGCGATCAGCTCACCTGCTCGGACATTCCGACCCACCCTCCAGCTTAGAATCCTTTCAGCCAGCGTTTGGCCCATTTGTCATCAATCCAATAGCTGCGCTCAGCCTCCTGAGTTGTCTTCCTCAAGCCTCTGCCTAGGCTCCAGATTAGAAGGGGCCGGGCCCTGGCCATACTTCCACCTGAGGAACTCCAGTCCGGTGGTGGGGAAGAGAGCATAGGTGAGAACATCCTTCAAATCTTTAGCCAGTCCCGAGGTCTTCTCCTTGGCCTTCTCCAGCTCCGGTTCAAGCACATCCCCGGACCGGCGGTCAATGGGCTCCTTGCCCTTAAGTATCAGCTTCTGAACCTCAGGGTTTACCGGAGCCGGTGGCCGGCCATAAAGGCCCCGCATGTAGTTTATGGCCTCCTTGGAAAAGAGGCGATATCTTCCCGCCAGGACGTTCTGCACCCCTTGGACGCCCACAATCTGGCTGGTAGGGGTCACCAGCGGGGGGTAGCCAAAATCAGCTCTTACCCTGGCCGTCTCCGCCTGCACCTCAGCCAGCCTATCCAGAGCGCCCATCTGTTTGAGCTGGGCCACCAGATTGGTGGTCATGCCCCCTGGAATCTGGTGGACCAGCACCCCAGCATCAATAACGGACATTCGAGTGGTGTCCAAGAAATCACGGTACTTTGGCGCGATCTCCTCCAGCATACGGCTGCATTTGACCAACTGTTCTATATCCAATCCGGTGTCGCGCTCGGTTCCGTACAGGGCCACCACTAGGGGCTCGATCGCTGGCTGCGAAGAGCGCAGCGCAAAAGGCGAGAGGGCAGTGTCGATGATGTCCACTCCGGCCTCGATCGCCTTAAGCAGCGACATAGAGCCCTGCCCGCTGGTGTAGTGAGTGTGAAGCTCGACCGGAACCTTCAGCTCCTGCTTCAGCGCCTTGATGAGGTCATAGGCATCGTAGGGAGAGAGCAAACCCGCCTGATCCTTGATGCAGATGGAATCAGCGCCAAACTCATTCTGGAGAAAGAGGGCCTTCTTAACATAATAGTCAAGGTTGTACACCTTACCACCCATCCTTGGCTGTGTCAAGGAATAACATATGGCCGCCTGGTAATGCTTGCCACAGCGCTTGATGGCCTTGGCCGCCTGCTGGTGATTTCGCTCATCGTTCACGGCATCAAATACCCGGAAGATGTCTATTCCCACATCGGCAGCCTGTTCCACAAAGGCGTCTACTAAATCGTCGGGATGGTTGCGATAAGCCACCAGGTTTTGCCCCCGCAGGAGCATCTGCAGCGGGGTATCGGGCATGAGCTTCTTCAGCAATCTGGGCCTGTCCCAAGGGTCCTCGCCCAGGAAGCGATGGGCCACATCGAAGGTAGCCCCTCCCCACACCTCCATCGCCTGGAACCCGCACTTGTTCATCTCCGGCGCCAGGTAGGCCATATCATCGGTACGCATCCGAGTAGCTATAGTGGATTGGTGCCCATCCCGGAAGGTGGTGTCACAGATCTTCACTGGGTTCTTTGCCTTGGGTCGGTTCTTCACCTTCTCCGGCGTGTCCAGCTCGCTCGCTGGCAGAGGTCCCTCACCAATTCCCTTGCAGTCTTTCTGTAGGTTCATAACACCCCTTTCGTCGTAAACTTAAATATTGAATTTGGGGTACAGAATCACATGGGGATATTGCCGTGCTTCCTTGGAGGTCTTGCCTCCCGTTTCCTTCCATAGAGGAGCTCCAGGGCAGAGGTTAGCTTTTGCCGGGTCTCCCGGGGCAGGATTACCTCGTCAATATAGCCTCGGGAGGCAGCTATATAGGGATTGTACAGAAGCTGGCGGTATTCTCGCAGCTTCTGCTCCTTCAAGCCTTCTTTGTCCTCAGCTCCCTCGATTTCCCTACGGTAGATTATGGGGATGGCCCCCTCCGCTCCCATGACGGCAATCTCGGCCGTAGGCCAGGCTAATACAAGGTCAGCCCCCAGGTCAGAGCTACACATAGCCAGGTAAGAACCCCCGTAGGCCTTGCGAGTGACCAGGGTAATCTTGGGAACGGTAGCTTCAGAATAACACCAGAGTAGCTTGGCCCCATGCCGAATGATTCCCGCCCATTCCTGATCTGCCCCAGGCAAATATCCGGGGACATCCACCAGGGTGATGAGAGGGATGTTAAAGGCGTCGCAAAACCGGATGAAGCGGGTGGCCTTATCCGAGGCGTTAACATCCAGGCAGCCCGCCAGGTGCATTGGCTGATTAGCGATGATGCCCACGGTCCGGCCAGCAAGGTGGGCAAAACAAACGATCAGGTTGCGGGCAAAGTCCCGGTGAGGCTCGAAGATAACCCCATCATCCACAAAGGAAAGGATAACCCGGCGCATATCGTAGACCTGCCGGGGATTGTCGGGGATAATGGCGTCCAGTTCGGGGCAGGCACGCCGGGGGTCATCCCCGGTTTCCTTCAAGGGTGGCTCTTCCCGCCAATTGGAGGGAAGGTAACTGAGCAAAGTTTTGATCTGCTGGATAGCCTCCGCATCGCTCTCACAAACGAAGTGAGCTACCCCGCTCTTGGAAGCGTGAGTTCTGGCCCCGCCCAGCTCCTCAAAGGTTATTTCCTCTCCCGTAACTTCCTTAATAACCCCTGGCCCGGTGATGAACATGTAGCTGGTCTTGTCCACCATGAATACCCAGTCAGTCATCGCCGGAGAATAGACTGCTCCGCCAGCCGTGGGCCCCATTATGGCTGAGATCTGGGGAATCACGCCCGAGGCAATCGAATTGCGGTAGAATATCTGCCCGTAGCCCGAGAGGGCATCCACCCCCTCCTGGATGCGTGCCCCCCCGGAGTCGTTAAACCCCACTAGCGGAATGCCCAATTTAAGGGCCAGGTCCATGACCGCGCATATCTTTTTGGCATGCATCTCCCCCAGGCTACCGCCCATGGCGGTGAAGTCCTGAGAATAAGCGCATACCGGACGCCCATTTACCTTACCGTAGCCGGTGACTACCCCCTCCCCGGGGATAAAGGCCTTATCCAGGCCAAATCTAGTGCCACGGTGGCGCACAAACATGTCCAGCTCCTCAAAGCTCCCCGGATCAAACAGCAGGTCCAGCCTCTCTCGAGCGGTAAGCTTCCCCAAGTCATGCTGCTTCTTTATTCGCTCCGGTCCCCCCAAGGCCAATTCCCTTTTCTTGCGCTCCTCGAGATCCCTGAACTTCTCCTCTATTTCACTCATTCCCCTCCTTGTCGTGACACGAATTATTCTAGAGTAAACGATGCCTGATGTAAAGGAACCCCGGCGTGGGCACCTTGAACCGAGCCAAGGGGCCTGTTATCATCCTCAGTAGAGGTGAAACTATGGAGGTGACCATCAGACAGAGCCGGCTGCAGCTAGTCCAGGGGGACCTGACCCAGCAGGAGACGGACGCCATCGTGAATGCGGCCAACCCCAGCCTAATGGGCGGCGGCGGGGTGGATGGCGCCATCCACC
>CAZJSO010000076.1:0-6043 GCA_964548795.1 uncultured Dehalococcoidia bacterium
AAAGCAGAGGTCCTGGTAACCAGGATATATGAGGCAACCAATGCTTCTCGGTAACTATTTATTTTGATGCAACTCGCCCCTACGCTGTGCCTCATCCGGTGGGACTTCAGAGTTGGATGGTCTCTACTTTGTGGCTTGTTCGCTTGCCCTCGCCCCGCCGCACTACCCGGCGGATTCTTACCCCGGCGAGGTCGGCTGAGGTGGTGAGATATTTCTGCGCCAGTCGGCCTAGAGGCTGGGAGAGCAGTAGGGCTACTAGGGAGGCGGTAACTAAACGTTGTAGCTTTCGCCATCCCTTTACCCCTCTGGAGAGGAAAAGAGAAGCCAGGCCGGTAATGATCGCCGCTATCGCCAGGTTAGTGCCGCAGAGTGGTGAGAGCGCTAATTCCTCTTCCCCCTTTTGAAGCCTCTCCAGAGCTTCCCTAGCGGTCTCCTCTACCACTTCGGTAGGAAGATCACCATAAAGATAGAAACCAGTTAAGCCTGCTCGCCCCACCAGCCGTACTTGACCCTTGAGCTTCTGAGCCAGCAAGGCCACAGTAGCATGCTCTAAAGCATGGTTCCGACGTATTGCTGTAAGGAGTTCAGCCACCTAAACCAATTTACTCCGAGGCTATCCTCAAGTCAATAGGCATGGTTGTTTGCTTCCGGCAACTCGGTGGCACTGTTAGACCCTCCAGAGGCCGAGGGTAAGTAGAATGAGGAGCACTATACCAGCTATTACCCCGCCAAGCCATCCCAGCAGGGAAAGCGTGGTGACAACTACGCCGGCGACAAAAACCCCTAGCGCGAGGCAAACAAGGGCCGGCCTGAACTCCAGGCCGAAAAGGAAAGCGAGTATTGAGCCAGTCCAGGCCCCGCTGCCGGGGAAGGGGATAGCTACGAAGATCACCAGTCCGACTCTCTCATATTTCTCCACCAGCCTTCCTCGTCGGCGTGTACGCTGAAAGACCCAGTCCAGAGCTCTTTTAAGTGGCCTTACTTTGGCTACAACCCTAGAAATGGGCTCGAGGAGCAAAAGGAGAAAAGGGACAGGCAGTAGATTGCCCAGAAGGCAAACGGGGAGGGCAAGGTGCCAGGATATCCCATATTTGTATAGTGCTAAGGGCAGGGATGCTCGGAGTTCCGCCACCGGTGAGGCAGAGATGAGGAAAATCTGTAGCAAATGTGCCAAGTTCACATCATGGCTAGTCTAGCAAAGCAGTGAGATGTGGGTCAAATGAATTGAGCATCTGCTATTGACAAGACCTAAACTATGCTATAATACTGGGCGATAAAAGCATGCTTCTTTGGAATTTGCATCTTCTTTTCCGGAACCCTTTACTTTTTCTCCTGTTGGTGGTTCTGGTGAGCATGGCGCTGCTGATAGCGCTTACTTTCCATGAGTTCAGCCATGCCCTTGTAGCTGACCAACTGGGAGATTACACCCCTAGGAGGATGGGGCGGCTTTCCTTGAATCCCTTGGCCCACCTCGACCCCCTGGGCACTCTCATGCTGTTTCTGGTAGGTTTCGGGTGGGGAAAGCCAGTGCCAGTAAACCCTCTTCTCCTCCGTCGGGATCCAAGGTCAGGCATGGCCCTGGTGGCTTCAGCCGGTCCCCTGGCCAATCTCAGTCTGGCTGGCTTGTTCTCGGTGCCAGTAAGGCTGGAGCTCCTTCCCTGGCACTCGCCGTTGGCCATTCCCTTGCACCCTGATGCGGGAGCAATTCTAGTGGCTCTTGTTGGTTATATCATCCTTTTCAACCTCATCCTGACCATATTCAACTTGATCCCTGTCGCTCCCTTGGATGGATTCAGGGTTCTACTGGGTCTTCTTCCCCGTGATCTGGCTTATTCCTTCGAGCGAACTGAGAGATATGGGCCGATGATTTTGTTGTTTCTGATCTTCTTCGGCTATTTCACTGGCTTCCTCTGGGATTTCCTCGAGTATGGCGTGAACCTCCTAGCCTTCGTCTTCACCGGGAGGGCGATTTTGTAAATATGGCAGGGAGTGATATTCCGTCTTTCTCCAAGAACATGAGCGAATCAGAGGCTAGCTTGGGTATTTTTAGCTCTGGCCCCCTCCTAGTAGTCCTGTCTGGACCCTCTGGGGCAGGTAAGGACGCCATCCTCAGCCGTTTGAAGGAGTCGGCCCTCTCGCTCTTCTATGTGGTAACCTTCACTACTCGACCGAGGAGGCCAGGTGAAGCCGACGGTCACGACTATCATTTTGTCTCCTCAGAGAAGTTCCGAGATCTTAGAGACGAGGGGGAGCTACTTGAATGGGCTGAGGTCTATGGCCATTTATATGGGGTTCCGAAGGAGCCCCTTAGGCAAGCTTTGTCTGAGGGAAGAGATGTTGTTCTTAAGGTGGATATTCAGGGAGCTACTACCATCAAGAAAATTCTGCCCCAGGCGGTATTCATCTTTATCATGCCGTCTTCGCTGGAGGAACTACGCCATCGGCTTGAGGAGCGGGGAACCGAGTCAGACACTGAACTGACGCTAAGGGTAGAAAAAGCTCAGCGCGAGATAGAAAGCTGGCCTCTGTTTGACTACATAGTGGTCAACCGGCAGGGTAAGATTGACTTGACGCTGGCCAAGATCGAGGCTATCATCACGGCAGAAAAGTGCCGCACGAGGCCGAGGATACTTGACCTGGCTAGGATCGCAAAATGACCAATGGAGAGAGGTTTAAACCGCTTGATTCGAATCGGCCAAGTACCAGAGCGGTGCACTTGCTGGAGAAAAAAATCGTCGCAAGTTTCGGTTTCCTCCGCATTTTTGAAGAAGCTAGTTAATAAATTTCGCGGGGTGACTTAATGTACATTATCATAGCTGGAGCTGGCACAATGGGGTTCCATATTGCCTCCCTGATGGCGGAGCAGGCACAGGAGGTGGTAGTAGTGGACCAGTCGGCGGAGGCACTGGAAAGCGTCCGCAGAACTTTGGATGTGAAGACCCTGGAGGGGAATGCAGCTACTCCCGGAGTTCTTCGGGAGGCTGAGGCACACCGCGCGGACCTCATCATCGCTGTGACCAGCAATGATGAGACCAACCTGATCACTTGCTTTATAGCTAAGGAGATGGGCGCAGCCATCACTGCAGCCAGGATTCGAAACCCAGAGTATTCGGGGTATTTCGTCGCCCCGGCCAAATCGCCTCAGGCCGCGCGAAAGGTAATCCGGCCAAAACACTTGGGCGTAGACCTTTTCATTAATCCCGAGGTTGAGGCTGCTAGGGAAATAATGAGCATCTTGGCTAGCTTTTATCCTACCCCGGTGGAGAACTTCATGGGTGGCCGTGTTCAAGTAAGGGAGTTCAGGGTGGCCAAGGAGGCTCTGCTCAACAAACCACTGCGAGAGCTTGCTCTACCTAAACCCTGCATCGTAGCCGCGATTGCTCGTTCAGGCGAAGTGAGTTTGCCCCGGGCGAATGAGGTTCTAAAGCCGGGGGATCATATTTATTTAGTGGCTGAAAGTTCCTCCATGGATGAGTTGGGAAGGATTTTTGACCAGCCCCAACGCCCGGCCAGGAGCGTGGTCATCCTCGGTGGAGAGAACGTGGGTTTTTTCTTGGCTCAAGGACTTGAGGGTCGAGGAGTCTCAGTTAAAATCATTGAGGCCAGTGTGAGCCGCTGCCGGCTAATTGCTTCCAAGCTGGCTCATTCGGTAGTGGTCCAATGCGAGACCACTGACCGCGATCTATTCGTTGAAGAAGGAGTCCCCAAGGCGGACGCTTTCGTAGCTGCTACGGGTAATGATGAGCTTAATATTTTGCATGCCCTACTAGCTAAGAACTTAGGTGTCCCCTGGAGTTTAGCCTTGGTTAATAAGCCGGCCTATATTCCTTTGGCTAAGGAGGTGGGGGTAGATGTAGCTGCCTCACCTCTCTTGCTTACAGCTAATAAGATCGTTCGTTTTGCTCTCCACGGCGGAGCAGTGACCTCTGCCTTGCTTGGCGGGAAGGAAGTACAGGTTATTGAGTTTGTGACTGCCCCTACAGCACAGGTTGTCGGCCATCCGGTTGACGAGGCGAATTGGCCCAGGGAGATTGTGGCTGCCGCCGTGGGCCATAATGACACCGTCGTCATTCCACCTCGCAATATCATCGTGCAGCCAGGTGACCATGTCCTTATAATTTCTCCGCCATCTGCTGTTCCCGCAGTAGAGAAACTTTTTAAGTAAGAATGAGGATAAGGGTAGTCCTTCATTACCTGGGGTTGCTACTAGCTTTGATTGGGTTCTCCATGCTCTTTCCCCTGGCCTGGAGTTTGTACTATCGGGAGCCTGATTCCCTGGCCTTTGTCATCTCCTTTGGCATCACCGTTGGCTCTGGCCTGCTACTCTGGGAACTAACCCCCGCGGCCCCCGGTAGGCTAAGCCGAAGGGAGGCAATAGCCTTAGTAGCTGGGATATGGGTCTTGGCTTCGGCCTTCGGTGCCCTACCCTATCTGCTGGCGGGCACCTTCCAGGGTTACCTCAATGCGTGGTTTGAGGCTGTGTCTGGCTTTACCACCACGGGGGCCACGGTGCTGGGCAACATAGAGGGTCAACCTCATGGAATTCTTTTCTGGCGAAGCTTTACCCAATGGCTGGGAGGAATGGGAATAATCATGCTGTTTGTGGCCTTCTTCCCCGTGTTGGGCATTGGGGCAGCTTATCTGGTTGAAGCTGAGATGCCCGGGCCTAAGGCCGAGCGGGTGACACCCCGAATGCGAGATACAGCCAAGAACCTCTGGTTCCTCTACTTGGGTTTCTCCGCTCTTGAGGCAGGCTCGCTCTACTTGGCGGGAATGCCTCTGTTTGATGCCCTGACGGTTACCCTCTCCACCATGCCCACCGGCGGTTTTACCCCTACAAATGCAAGCATTGCGGCCTACCACAGTCCCCTGATTGAAGGCATCGTCATGCTTTTTATGGTACTAGCTGGAGTAAACTTCAGCCTGTATTACTTTCTGTTCTGGAAACGCCAGCCAAGTAGCCTCTGGGGCAATCCGGAGCTTCGACTTTACTTGAGCATTATCCTGGGGGCAACCCTTTTCATATCCCTTTACTTGATGAAGGACATGGGGCTGTCCATCGAGCAAGCCTTTAGGTACGGTGGCTTTCAGACGATCTCCATCATGACCACCACCGGCTTTGTGACCGCCAATTTCGATGCCTGGCCAGCCTTCTGTCGAGGTGCCCTGCCGATCTTGATGATCATCGGGGCCTGTGCCGGCTCAACCGGGGGAGCTTTGAAGGTGATCCGAGTCCTGGTGCTCTCGAAGTATACCTTCCGCCAGATTTTCTTGGCCTTCAGCCCTCGAGCAGTTATCCCCCTGAGGGTGGGAAAGAGTATTCTGTCGGAGGCAATCATCTCAGGTATCCTTAGTCTGGCCACCTTGTATATCACCATTTTAGTAGGTGGCTTTCTTGTGGTGAGCGCTTTGGGTCTAGATCAGGTAACAGCTTTGTCTTCGGTGGCAGCTTGCTTGGGCAATGTTGGCCCTGGCCTTGGCCTCGTAGGGCCGATGCGAAATTATGCCCTCATTCCGCCTTTGGGCAAGGGGGTGTTGATGTTCTGTATGCTGGCAGGTAGGTTGGAGCTTTTCACGGTCTTGGCTCTCTTTAGCCCCTCTTTCTGGAAATGGCGCTAGAACTGAAGCGCCTTGACTACTATGGCCCAGCACGGTAGAATTCTAAGTAGCCGAGGTAGCTCAGAGGTAGAGCAGTGGACTGAAAATCCACGTGTCGCTGGTTCGATTCCGGCCCTCGGCACCAGGATACCCTGGCTGAATGAGGATGCTGAGCGAAGCGGAAGTAGTTCAGCGGTAGAACGCCTCCTTGCCAAGGAGGAGGCCGCGGGTTCAAATCCCGTCTTCCGCTCCAGACTGGTTAATTAGCCCCAGGAAGTCTACACGGTGGGCTTTATTTGCCGAAGTGGCGGAATGGTAGACGCGGCGGTCTCAAAAACCGCTGGGATTTTCTCTCCCGTGTCGGTTCGAATCCGACCTTCGGCATGGGGATTGCCGAGTTGTGTAGCGGTAGCACGGGGGACTTTGGATCCCCAAGCCCAGGTTC
>CAZJSO010000077.1:0-5971 GCA_964548795.1 uncultured Dehalococcoidia bacterium
ATTACACCGGGGCCATAGTCAGCTTTACTATAACTGACAAGGACATCGCTGCTGGCTCGGCAACCTGGGAGAAAGGGGCAAACAAGAAGTTTGACCTGGCTGCCACCAGTATGCCCACAGCCCCGGCGGCGATAACCCTGACCCCCAAAAAAGGAGCCGGAGCAGTTATCGTTGCCGGCAGCAACTTCACCCCCCTCTCCGCTATAAGCCTTAAGTGGGAGGGGGAAGCGGTGGCCACTGTCCCCCGGGAGGTGAAAAGCGATGTGGGTGGGGCCTTCAGCGCTCTTATCACCGCGCCTACCAATAAAGCGGGCAGTTATAAGATTACGGCCACAGATGCGGCCACGCCGCCGAGGACGGCTGAGGCTAGCTTCCAGGTTGCTCCGGCTGTGGCCATAACCCAGGTCAAGATCAGCGCTCTAGAGGCCGGCCAGAAGCCGACGGCCAAGTATGACCCCGCCACCGGAGTGCTCACCCTGGCGATTCCAAAAGGCGAGCCCGGCAAGCCGGGGATTGGCATAACCAAGGTTGATGTAAAGACCCTTGAGCCAGGAAAGCCTGCCACGGCGAAGTTCGACTCGAAAACCGGCCTGCTCAGCCTGGGAATTCCCAAGGGCGATAAAGGCGATCCAGGACCCCAGGGCGACATTGGGCCCCAGGGTAAGCCGGGAGCCAAAGGCGACACGGGCCCACAGGGGCCGCCAGGGCCGCAGGGACGTGGGGCACCGGGTGGCCCGATATTGCCCATCGTGGCCATTGCCCTCTCCGTGCTGGCCCTCATCTTCGTGTTCACGCTGCGTCCGAGGGTTCCCTAGATGTAGCCCTATTGAACCACGGAGGGCGCTGAGACAAGTTAGGCCCTGGCTGATTCCAAAGGCCGCAGAAGAGCAGAAGTGGCCTTCTCTGTGTTCTCAGCGGTGAAGAGCTGAGGCAAGTTTTCCACTACCTTCCCCATCCCCCGAAATGGCGCGCAGCCCGCAGGTATTGACAAACCCGGGAAAAGAGTGTATTATTTGTGGCACAAAGTGGTAAATTGTGGGTGAAAGTAGCGCCAAGGGGGGCAAATTGTTCCTGGGAGAATATGGCCACCGCATCGACCCCAAGGGCAGGGTAGCCATTCCTTCTCGCTTCAGGGAGGACTTCAGGGAAGGTCTGGTACTCACCCGGGGGGTGGAGAAGTGTCTGGTGGCCTACCCCCTTTCCGAGTGGCGAAAGCTCGCTGAGGGGCTGGCCTCCCTCCCCGCTACTCGCCTCAAATCAAGAAGGGTATCTCGTTTCATTTTTGGCAATGCTTTCTCTTTGGAGCTGGATAGGCTGGGCCGGATACTTCTCCCCTTGCCTTTGCGGCAGTATGCCGGGATAAGGGAAGGGGTGGTCATTGTAGGGGTAAACAACTACGTTGAAATCTGGGATAGAGAACTCTGGGAAGAAGAGAAGGCCCTTATGAGCCAGCAGGCCGGGCAACTGCTGGAGGGGATTGAGGTGCGCTGATGGAATCCCATCACGTTCCAGTACTGCTTCGGGAGACCATTGAAGCTTTGCAGGTTCAGCCAGGAGGGCGGTATATAGACTGCACCCTGGGGGAGGGGGGACATGCGGCGGCCATCCTCGAGGCCAGCTCACCTGGTGGACTACTCCTGGGGCTGGACTGGGACCCGGAAGCCATCGAGGTTGCCCGAGCACGGCTTAAGGGCTTCGGCACGAGCGTCTTTTTGGTTAACGAGAACTTCAAGCACCTGGAGCAGGTTTGTCTCCGCTATGATTTCTATCCAGTTCACGGCATTCTGTTCGATTTAGGGGTATCTTCACTTCAACTTGAAACGGGGGGGAGGGGTTTCAGCTTCCAAAGGGAAGCTCCTCTCGATATGCGTTTCGACCCCCGGGAGTCTCTCACCGCAGAGAAGATCGTCAACCATTTCCCCGAAGAGGAGCTGGCGCTCATTCTGCGGAAGTATGGGGAGGAACGTTACAGTCGGCGCATAGCCCGCTGTATCGTGCAGAATCGTCCCGTGAGGACCACCGTTCAGCTCGCCGAGCTGTGCGAGAGGGCGGTGGACAGCCGGAGGGGAAGGATCCATCCGGCAACCAGAACTTTTCAGGCACTGCGTATAGCGGTAAACCATGAGCTCGATAACTTGCAGGTGGCGCTCCAACAGGCTGTCGGGCTCCTTGGCCCAGGCGGCAGACTGGTAGTCATCAGCTTCCACTCCCTGGAGGACCGGCTGGTGAAGGACTTCATGCGCCGGGAGGGGAGGCTGCAGGTGGTGAACAAGAGGGTCATTCGGCCTGCCCCGGAAGAGCTAGCCCGAAATCCCCGGAGCCGGAGCGCCAGGTTGAGGGCCTCTCAGCGCCTGGCCGAGGAGCGAAAGGAGGTGGATCGCGTGAATCTCGGAGGTAGCTCAAATTAACGAAGTTGGGGGGAGACAATGAGGAAGGAACCTTTTGTCGCCATCGACGTAGGCACGACGAAGGTTTGTTGTCTGATGGGCCATGTAGAGGACGGAGGGTCGGTCCAGGTTTTAGGCGTGGGCTTGAGTCCTTCCAAGGGGATGCATAAGGGACTGGTGGTCAACATTGACGAGGCCAAGGAGACTATTCGTGAGTCCATCAGGGAAGCCGAGCACAGCAGCGGACTTTTGATCAGTTCAGCCTTTGTGGGCATCACTGGCAGGCATATAAGCTGCGCCAACAAGAAGGGCACGGTGGCCACCGTGCGCCACGACAGACTGGTTATGCCCTCTGACCTCGAGCGGGCACTGGAAGCCGCTCGCCGTGTTGAAGTCCCGCCGGACAAGAAGTTGCTCCATGTTATTCCGCGGCAATATGTCATTAATGGCCAGACGAGGGTGAAGAACCCGGTAGGCATGCATGGCGTTCGGGTTGACCTGGAGGCTCACGTTGTTACTGCCGGAGTGGCTTCGGTGCAGAACTTGCTCAAATGTGTTCGAGGGGCGGGGGTTGACGTGGAGGACATCATTCTCGAGCCACTGGCCAGCAGCGAGGCGGTATTGACGCCAGACGAGCGGGAAGCTGGTGTTCTCCTGGCTGACATAGGCGGCGGAACCACGGACATAGCGGTCTTCCGGGAGGGGAGCATTTGGCATAGTGCTGTCCTGCCGGTGGCAGGCTACCAGATCACCCGGGACATTGCCATTGGCCTCGGCATTCCCTTTGAGGTGGCGGAGGAGGTGAAGAGGAAATATGGGCGGGTATCCTTGGATGGCGAGGATCTGGAGGCTGAGACCATAAACGTGGCGCCAGGGCACAGCATCCTTTATAAGGACCTGTGCGAGATCATCAGAGCCAGGGTGGAGGAAATCTTGAAGCTCACGCTTCTCGAGCTTCCCCGATTTAATTACAAATCCATCATACCTGCTGGCGTGGTGCTTACCGGCGGTTCTTCTAATCTGCCTGGCATAGATAGTCTGGCCCGGGAGATCTTCGAGCTATCCGTCCGTGTCGGAAAGCCGAGGAAGGTCTTTGGCATCGCTGATGAAGTTCTGGGCGACCCGGCATATGCCACCGGGGTTGGCCTTCTGCTCTGGGGAAACAATCATAAGCCTGGCGAAGGGTTACCAAGCCAGGGGTTTTTTGCCAACTTTGGTAAGGCTCTGAGGAGGTTCTTCTTTAGGTTGAGGAAACTATTTATTTTTTAAGGAGGAGACGATGAAAAGAGCGATTGCTCCCAGTCCGGCGAAGATCAAGGTCTTAGGCTTAGGAGGGGGTGGCTGCAATGCCGTCAGCCGCATGGTAAGTGATGGCATTCCGGGGGTAGATTTCATCGCTGTAAATTCCGATGCCCAGGCCTTGGAACTGATTGAGGCCCCGGTTAAGGTTCAGATCGGAAGAGAAATTACCAAGGGTCTGGGTGTGGGAGGCGACCCCGAACTTGGTCGCCAGGCGGCAGAGGAGAACCGGGAGGAGCTGGCGGAGCTTATTGGGGGCGCTGATATGGTGTTCCTCACGGCTGGGCTGGGTGGAGGAACTGGAACTGGAGCGGCACCAGTGGTGGCCGAACTGGCCAAGGAGAGCGGAGCCCTAACCATTGCCGTGGTCACTAAGCCCTTTGCCTTTGAGGGGGCCAGGCGAATGCAGGTGGCCAAGAAAGGTATCGCTCAGCTCATCAACCGAGTGGATACCTTGGTGGTTATCCCCAATGATCGGCTTTTCTCGGTTAGCACGGACAAAACCTTGATGAATGAGGCCTTTAAGACGGCCGATGCCGTTCTACAGTATGGGGTGCAGGGTATCGCCGAGGTTATCACTGTACCCGGTATGATCAACCTTGACTTTGCTGATGTCAAGGCCATCATGAAGGACGCGGGCCCTGCCTGGATGTCCATCGGCTGGGGCAGTGGCCAGAACCGGGCAGTTGAGGCGGCCAATAACGCTCTGGCCAGCCCTCTACTCGAGGTCTCTGTTGAGGGAGCCAAGGGGATCTTGTTCAATGTGACTGCGGGGAAAGACCTCACCCTTCACGAGGTTCGGGAGGCGGCCGCAGTCATCAGCCGCAAGGCTGACCCGGAGGCTAACATCATCTTCGGCGTGGTCTTTAGCCCCGATACGGAAAAGCAACTGCGGCTAACCCTCATCGCTACTGGCTTCACCAATCAGGGGGTCATATCGGCTGAGGAGGAGCTGGAGCACCTTGGCCTGGAGGGAGAAAGCGAACTCGATATCCCTTCTTTCCTGCGTCGCTCTGTCCTCTCACAGCGAGAAAGGGCCACTACCCTGACAAGCAAGGTTCACAGCCTGCGGGATCAGTTCCCGGCCCTTTAAGCGTCCATCCGGGGGATTGGAAGGAAGTCCTGAGCGAAGCGGAGCTCTAAGGATCTGAAGCCTTGGAGAAAGGGCTGGGCTGTAAATGCTTCACTGCGCTCCCGAGGACATGCTTAGGCCCTCAAAGTTAGGTGTAACTTCTGCAGAATGCGGTGGGTCAGGGTTTCTTAATGGGCTTTTGGGTAAACCAGCACCCCACCCGATAGAGGATGTACGCCACCAGCCATAGCACTAGAGAGGGTATTGGTGCCAGAGGGAGTAGAGAGCGGTAGTTAAAAAAGGGGGACTTGAAATTGCCGGGCGGCAGTAGTGCCACCAGGCCGAGGAAAAATAACACCATCACCGGCGCCAGCCATACCGGTTTTATCTTGCCCATTCCTCTCTGCCATCACCCCAGTTTCAGGCCAAGCCGGGGAATCTCTTCGAACCCAGCAAGCAGCACAATGCCGGAGAGTTCATCCACCCGGGGAAGAGGATAATCGCCACCCCTTATTTCCCCGGCATCTCCGATGTAATCCTGTAACCAGCCCTTCGCCTGTGAAAAACCCTCCATGTTGAGCTCTTTCGGCGGCCCAGCAAGCAGCATCAGCGCCTTCTTCGCGTTTTTTGTATTACACCTCCCGCTGAGTCTCATGCTGGCTGCGTTTTTCACCACCGTGACACAGGCAAGCACTGGATCCAGCTCGTTTATGGAAGTTCTCTTGCGAAAGAAGAAAATCTTGTCCTTGAGTGTCCTGGCCTTTATCTCCGAGTATCCAATGTAGGCCAGAGACGACCAGGTAGCTATGATGTCAGAGGCATCAACCACCTTTATGCCTACCTTGTTACCCGAGACCTCACCGGCGCCGAGCAAAAAAGGAAGAGGCTTGACCAGCTCGTGATTCATGAATTTATAGCATTCCTGGAGTGGCACCCCCTCTTTTTTCCAGATGTCATTATCAAAAAGAAGGACACCATCCGTTATCTTGTAGAGTTGCTCCAGCGCTGACTTGGCGTTCTCCTCCATCAGGTTCCCTTCGTCTGAGCTCGGCAGCACACCCAGGGCATATACCGGCTGGTCATAGATAGCTTTTAGCTGTTCGCAGATAACCGGTGCTCCCCCGGAACCTGTCCCACCCCCCAACCCCGCCAGAACTAAGAAACAATCCACACGATACACACTCTTCTCCACCATAATGCGCCTTATCACTCG
>CAZJSO010000078.1:0-2743 GCA_964548795.1 uncultured Dehalococcoidia bacterium
GCCTCCGGCGGCCCCTTCAGGAATCGACCCAGGGAGGAACTGGCCCAAGTTACCCCGGCGGAGGCCCTCCGCCACCCTACGTGGAAGATGGGCCGCAAGGTAACTATTGATTCAGCCACTCTGCTGAATAAGGGAATGGAGGTCATCGAGGCCCACTGGCTCTTCGACCTGGACTTTGACCACATCGGGGTCATAATACACCCCCAGGCCATTATCCACTCCCTGGTGAGGTTTGTGGATGGCTCACTTAAGGCTCAGTTAGCTCCACCAGACATGAGGTTGCCCATCCAGTACGCCCTGTCTTATCCTGAGCGCTGGGAAGGAAATGGCTTTCCTCAACTTAACTTGGAGGAACTGTCCTCCCTCGAGTTTGAGCCGGTTGACTTGGATAAATTTCTTTGCCTTAAGCTGGCCCTCCAGGTGGGGAGGGCCGGGGGGACTTACCCCGCTGTCTTTGCAGCCGCCGATGAGCTGGCCGTGGAGCTCTTCCTCGCCGGCAGGATTGGCTTCCTCGATATACCTGAGCTGATTACCTGGGTTCTGGAACAACATGAGGGAAAAGCCCACCCAACGCTTGAGGAAATTCTGGAGGTCGAGCACTGGGTTGAGGGGAAGGTGAATGAGTTCGTGAGGTCTCGGGGAGGGCCAAAGTGAGCGGCTGGTCCTTGGTTGCCTTTGTGCTCCTCCTGGCAAGCCTCATCTTCGTTCATGAGCTGGGGCATTTCCTCACTGCCAAGCTATTCGGGGTGAAAGTCCTGGAGTTTGGACTGGGCTTGCCGCCGAGGATTTTCTCCTTCAAGAGAGGAGACACGACTTACTCCCTTAACCTTATTCCTCTGGGTGGATTTAACCGCTTGCTGGGGGAGGAGGACCCTAGCGACCCTAGAAGCCTGGCGGCCAAAAGGCCCGGCCCGAGGCTTGCCATTCTGAGCGCCGGCTCCCTGGCCATGTTCCTCTTCCCCTTCCTAATCCTCTCCCTGGCCTTCATGGTGCCCCATTCAGAGGTGGTGGGAGGGGAAGGAATTAAGATAGCCCAGGTTATGCCTGCTTCGCCGGCCTATCGGGCTGGTCTTAAGTCAGGGGACGAGATTCTAGCAGTGGATGCGGAGGAGGTTAAGGACTTCGATGGTCTCCATGAGGTTATATATTCTAAGCGGGGAAAGGAGGTGACCCTTCTTCTGCGGCGTGAGGGCAAGCTGATGAGGGTGGACCTCATTCCTCGGGAGAATCCTCCCCCTGGGGAAGGCCCAATGGGGGTGGCGTTGAGCTGGGCTCACACGATTACTCAGCGGAAAGCTTACCCTCCCTGGACGGCTGTGGCCCTGGGGACAAAGCAGACCTGGGCCTTGTGGGTCATGCTTAAGCAGGGCGTGGCAGCGTTGGTTCAGGGGGAGGCCAGGTTTAGCTTAGTCGGACCCGTGGGGATCGCTCAGGCTACTGGGGAAGTGGCCCGGGGAGGGGTAACGCCGCTCATAGTCTGGGCTTCCTTCCTCAGCATAAACTTGGGGATAATAAACCTTCTTCCCATTCCTGCCCTCGATGGGGGCCGGATTGCCTTTGTCCTGCTGGAGGTGCTGCGGGGAGGGAGGCGAATCTCTCCGCAGAAGGAAAGGCTGGCCCATCTGGTTGGCCTGGTCCTTCTGCTTTCGTTGATGGTTGGGGTTACCTACTGGGATGTCTGGCGCATTTTTGAAGGAGGTAGCCTCTTCAGATGATCCAGCGACGTTCTTCCCGTCCCATCCAGGTTGGCTCGGTCCGAGTTGGAGGAGGGGCCAGGGTGGTGGTGCAATCAATGACCAAGACAGATACCCGAGATGCGAGAGCCACTCTCCAGCAGATCCAGAAGCTGGCCGACTGCGGCTGTGATATCATTCGTATAGCTGTGCCGGATGAGGAAGCAGCTGAGTCGCTGGGCCAGATAAAGCAAAAGTCTCCTATCCCTGTCATCGCCGACATCCATTTTGATTACCGCCTGGCCCTGAAGGCTCTTAAGATGGGGGTGGAACAAGTGAGATTTAACCCCGGAAACATCCAGGAGCCGGAGCAGGTGGCAGCCATCGTCCGAGCAGCCAAGGAACGCGGCGTTCCCTTGCGGGTCGGAGTCAATGCGGGTAGCCTTCCTCCTGGAGAGGGTACCCTGGCTCACCGCCTATCCGAGACGGCTTTGAAATGGGTCCAATTTGTGGAGAACCTGGACTTTGAACTCCTCGAGGTCTCACTTAAGGCCTTTGATGTCCTGGCCACAGTAGAGGCCAACAGGCTAGTGGCCGAGAAGATACCTTATCCCATTCACATAGGAATTACCGAGTCCGGCCCACCTCGAACGGGGGAAATACGCAGTGCCACGGGGTTGGGCCTCCTCCTCTACCAGGGCATTGGCGATAGCCTGCGAGTTTCCCTCAGCACACCTGATCCCTGCGAGGAGGTCTTCGTAGGGCAGGAGATACTCAAGGCCCTTGAGCTTCGCTCCGGGCCGGAGTTGGTCAGTTGCCCTACCTGTGGACGTTGTGAGGCGGAGGGATTTTTTGAAATTGTTCATGAGGTGGAGAAGCTCCTTGCCGGTTTCACCAAGCCCATCAGGGTGGCAGTGATGGGCTGTGTGGTGAACGGCCCCGGAGAAGCCAGGGGAGCCGACATCGGCCTGGCCTGCGGCAAGGGGAAGGGGGTCATCTTCCGCAAGGGCGAGAAGGTCCGGGTAGTGGAGGAAAAGGACTACCTTCAGGCTTTGCTCTCTGAGGTAAGA
>CAZJSO010000078.1:2843-5835 GCA_964548795.1 uncultured Dehalococcoidia bacterium
CTCTCTCCACTATGTGGAGCCAGCGATATAACCACATGGATAGGTTTGTGCGAGATGTCCAGGAATTCGGCTTTAGCCAGGTGGAGCTTAATTCCATTCTTACTCCCCCAAAGCTAGGCGAGCTCTTAAAGCTAGGGGTGAAGGTCTCCAGCGTGCACTGCCCCTGCCCGGTTACCACCTCGCGCCTCGGCATCCCGGCGGCCAGTTTGCAGCTTAGCTCTCTGGATGAGGAGGAGCGGGGGGAGGCGTTAAGATTTGCCCAGGGGACCATTGAGCTGGCCTCACGGGTCGGTGCCGAGGCTGTGGTAATTCATGCTGGGAAAGTTAAGCTTGACTTCGGGCTGGAGGACAAGCTGCATTGGCTTTACAAGCACCGGAATTCAGAGGAGTTTGAAAAGGCCAGGCAAAAGCTTATCCAGGAGAGAGGCTCCCGGGCTGCCCCTTACCTCGAGGCAGCTAGAAGGAGTCTGCTTCAGCTGGCCAGGTTTGCTCAGGGGTGGGGGGTGAGGCTGGGCTTGGAGACCCGCTTCTATTTCTATGAGATCCCCCAGCTTGAGGAGATGGAGGTGCTTCTTCAGGAGCTTCCCCCAGATGTGGTGGGCTACTGGCATGATGTGGGGCATGCCGAGGTCAAGGCCCGGCTGGGGCTCACCCCACATGAGGAGTGGTTTTCTCACTTTGGGGATCGACTCATTGGGGTTCACCTTCACGATGTCCTGGGAATCCAGGATCACCGAGCACCCGGAACCGGAGATGTGGACTGGGATTTCATAGCTCGAAATACGCCCTCCTCGGCTATAAAGGTGTGCGAGATAGGGGAATGGAATACCTGGGAGGCCTGTGCCCACGCTGTTCCTTTCCTCAAAAGTCATGGGGTAATCTAAAAATGGACTCGAATCTCATCGATTGGGCTTCGCTGTTCAAGAACCTTCGCGGGGTAGTGCTTCTGCCGGAAGAGCCTGACGAGGGAAAGTTGAAGTGGCTGGTACGCAAGCATCGCTACCGCCGCCTCGGCCTATCCCCGCGATATAAACCAGCCTCTCAGATCACCCAGTTTCAAAAACCTCCCTTTGTGATCCTCCACCCTCCAGATCCCGCCCTTGAGGAACTGCCTCAACTTCTCCTGTCCAAGGCCTCGCCGCTGGTAACCGATTCGATGGTTCTTTCCTGCTGCTATTCTGCCCCCCTGATGGTAGCTGAGAAAGGTTTATTCAGGGAATTGACGCCATTTACTGTCTGGGAATTGAGAAGCAGTCAATCGCTAAGTGAGAAAGATCTCCTTTTCCACCTTCGGGTTGCCTCCTATGTGATAATTGACTTCTTCAGCCTGGCACGGGAAGCCTTTGAAGTCCTGCAAGCTTATTTGGGGAGGCGTGAGGAAAAGGCCCGGGTGAAATTAGAGCAACTGTGCCAAGGACGACGAGAGAAAGCTCGCCGGGATGGAGAGAAGCGGTTCTGGCGCATACCTCCGGATCCAGGTGGGAGGATCATCTGTGCTTATCTGGACCTCTTGCCTACGATCTGCCAGGAACTTCGGGAGGGGAACAAAGGGCTGGTCGAGCTCTTCTCCTCTCCCTGGGCCGGTCTCTGTTTGCCCCTAACCTGTGCCTTCAGTTTGGAGGTTTAGAGCCCGGGACTTGAACCCCGATCCATTCAGCGAACATGAGAACATGATCAAGCTGGACAAACTGGCCTTATTGGTGGCAATTTGCACGCTCGTAGTGGCGTCGGTTGCCTGCAGTCCCAGTTCGTGGCCGACGGAGGAACCTGAACATGTCCCAGCGCCCCTATCCCCGGAGCCCAAACCGCAGACTTCCAGGGAAGGCTTTGACAGATGGTGGGAGGAGTATAAGAGGCCGTTTCACCTTGATGTTTCTTTATACCCAACGTTTCATCGTGGGGCATGGGCTTCCCGGCTTGACGAGGCGCGGAGCTATCTGCTAAACGCCGGGCGGTTGAGGGAGGCTGGTTTTGATACCATAATGCTCGGGGTTGACGTCGTTTTTGATCCGGAATCCGGTGAAGCCAAGTCTCTGGGAGATAAGGTCTTCATTTTCTATTTGCAGGCGCTGAAGAAGGCGGGGTTTAGGATTATTCTCATCCCCAATCCCATGCACCCGAATCTAGACCTGGGCCAGGGATATGAATGGAAGGCCCCCGACCCAAATGCTCGCTATCATCGCAGTTACCGGCTCATCAAGAAGCTTGACCCGGTGGTCATAAAATGGGCCAAGATCGCCGAAGAGTACCACGTTGACGGTTTTTCCCCGGTCAATGAGCCGTATAAGCTGGTCAGAGATTATAGGGATGCTTCAAGGTGGCTGCAGGAAATCCTCCCCTTAATTAGGGAAGTTTATAGCGGGAAGGTGATAGCTGTTGATACCATGTATCCCTTGGGGCGCGGCCACTCCATCCCCTTTCCGTACGATTACAGCGGTTATGACCTGATTTTAGGTGGCCCTCCGTGCGGGTGGAGTCATATCGAAGACTGGGAACAAATGCTGGAAAAGTATATACAAAAAGGCAACGAGTATGTGCGGACCTACAATCTTAAGGGCTTTGGGCTCTATGAGTGGGGTGCCTATACCGGTGGGGTGTGGTTTGAGCCGATCCCCGGAGACCAGGTTCTGAGCCAAAGGCAGGCCAGGCTAATCGCTGAGGCTCTGGTCAGGCAAGCCGATGGCAAGATTATCGCCAGCTTTCCTCGCACCTCCATTGGCTGGCTCAACTTCGACACCCCCGCCTTTCGAGTTCTGGCCAACTGGTACAGGAGCATGGGGGGCAAGGTCAAACCGCTGGATGACAGAAAGTGGACCTATGATGAGCTCGTTGAGATAGAAAGAAAGCTTGGCGGTGACGAGTATGAACACATATTTCAGGTTGAGGACTCAAAGTCAGGGATATTCTTGGAGGAAGGCACGCCGGTTGCGTTGAGCCGCCCATAAAAGCGTCCCTGGCGGGACTCGAACCCGCAGCCCACTGCTTAGAAGGC
>CAZJSO010000079.1:0-5693 GCA_964548795.1 uncultured Dehalococcoidia bacterium
TCTTAAAGAGCGGGCGGGAATAATGATACTGGCTTCCTCCGCTACCTCCTTGGCTAAAGGAAGCTGGTCCACGGCTAGCCTGAAACCGTCGGCAGCGGCCAGGGTGAGGGTGGTGCCGCTCAAGTGAGTATGAACCCCCGTCAGCACAGGTCGGGAGTCCTCGGTGGCCGCAGCGAACACTACTCGGTTTATGGCTGAGTGCAACAATTTGGGATCGACCTGGGTGGCTATCCCCTCCTCGATTTGGGGAATAGGAGGAAATTCATTGGCGCTTTGTCCTTTGATGCGAGCTTCATATCTAGCACACTTAAGTTCCAGAGTTTGAGAGCCGGGTGGTGCATTAAGATCAATTCGCTCCAAAGGTAGGGAGCCCACGAAGCTGGAAAGTAGCCCTGCCGGTATGGCAATAGAGCCCTCCTCCCCGACCTCGGCCCCGAGCCAGTGGCTAATGGCAATTTCTAGGTTAGTGGCCGCCAATTTAAGTCGGCCCTGGTCAGTCGCTAGAAGTACAAACCCAGTTATGGGAAGGGTGGTCCTGGTGGCCACTGCCCTTCCCACTATCCCTAGTCCTCGGTTCAATTTCTCCTGAAGGCAAGCAATTCTCATGTGCTCCCCCTAAAGCATGGTGAAGCTAGTATACAAAAAATAGGCCAAGATTACAAGCTGGATTTAAAATAAAGGCTGCTTTTTAAAGGGCACTTAAGCGGCTAATCTGGCTGGTCGGCCTCTCTCCCCTTCCGCTTGCTGATCTGTGAAGCTGGCAACTCCAAGGTGGCCTCACCGGAAAGCTGCACGGCGACCGTTTCCTGAAGAGGATTTACCTTCATTACCTTGCCCACACCCTGGGGAGTAACTACCTCTTCCCCCGGGGACGGAAGCCTTTGGCGGGCTTCCAAGTATTGTTCATGCTCGAAGGCAAGACAACAAAGAAGTCTTCCACAGATGCCGGAGATCTTAGCTGGGTTGAGAGAAAGGTCCTGGTCCCGAGCCATCTTTACCGAAATTGACTCCAGGCTGGGAAGGTAGCTAAGACAACATATCGGACGTCCGCACATCCCCAGACCCCCCACCAGCTTAGCCGCATCCCGGGCCCCTACTTGCCTTAACTCAACTCGCGTCTTAAGCTCAGAGGCCATCTCCCTGAGCAGGGCTCGGAAGTCCACCTTGCCCTCGGCACTGAAGTAAATGGTGAGGTGACTGCCGTCGAAATTGTACTCGGCCAGGAGCAGCTTCATCGGTAGATTATGTTTAGTCACCAACTCGGCACACTTCTTCAGGGCCTCCTTCTCCCTCAGCTTAAGTTCCTCAAGGCGGGCAGTATCCTCTGGACCAGCCTTACGCAACACAGGCTTTAGTTCCTCCTTTAGCTGGCTTTCGAGAACCTGCTCCGGAGCGATCACCACCCTGCCCGCCATCGGCCCCCGGGTTGTCTCCACTATGGCCCAGTCACCCACCTGAAAATCAATCCCTTTCGGGTCAAAATAATACACCGGCCCGGCTGATTTAAAGCGAACTCCAACTACTTCAGGCATAAGTCGCCTCCCTCCTCGGGAGATCGAGCATCAGTACCTCCAGTGCCAGGCGAGGATTGGCATTCTGCTCCAGTTCCAGCCTGGTACGACGAATAGACCTCAAAATCTGGGTGAGCTGTGGCAAGGTATAACTTCCCGCCTCCCTGCGGAGAAGTTCGCTCTGGCCCAGATTAGTAACGAAGTCTCCGCATCCGCTTTTAACCAGTAGAATATCCCGCCACCACCCAGCCCAGAGTTCGAGCAATTCCTGTACCGACTCCCTGTCCTTGCCAAACTCAACCGCAACCTGGGCCGAAAAGGCAAAGCGCTCGGCGAGATCAGCCTCCTCCAGGCGGAGAAGTTTCTTAAGCTGAGCTTCCCGCTCTTCGAGTAACCTCCTGTCCTGGAGGGCCGAAATGGCCCAACCAAGGCGGCCTTGAGAGAGCCGAGAGAGAACCTCAGCTTGGGGCTCGTCCGCTCCAAACTGCTCCTGGAGCATCCGCTTCAGCGAGGGGAGCGGAAGTGGGAGAAGCTCAACCTTCTGGCAGCGGGAGACAATTGTAGGGAGAAGAGAGTCCGCATCCTGGGTTAACAAAATGAAGACCGTCGCTGGCGGGGGCTCCTCCAGAACTTTAAGGAAGCAATTGCTGGCTTCCTCACTGAGGTATTGGGCACCGTTGATGATGAAAACCCGGAAATTTCCCTCATAGGGCTTCAAGCTGACCGACTGCTGGAGCTCTCTGATTTCAGCAATCCCAATTTCCTTATCTTGACGCTCGATAAGCTGCACGTCTGGGTGGTTTCCCGAGAGAGTACGCCGGCAGGGGGAACAGTTCCCACAAGGCTTCTCCTCTCCCAGGCAATTGAGGGCACAGGCCAGGTCAAGGGCCAAGGTGAGTTTCCCCACATGCTTGGGGCCCACAAAAAGCCAGGCATGCGGAAAGCGCTGGCCCTCTAACGCCCGCTGAAGTAACCTTACCGCTTTCTCCTGTCCGATCACACGCCACATGAATTCCTCTTCATTTCCCGGCCATCTCGAGCTTCTCGACCGCATATTCGATGGCTCGACGAATAAATTCCTCCTCAACCTTGCCTCTGGGAGACGGTATTTCAAAGATTCGCCCAGGCAAGCGAAGACCCTTCAGAGAAAAGCCCTCCCGGACCTTGAACCTGTACTTCTTCCAGTGTATTTGTTCACCCACCTCATGAAGCTGGCTGGGCGAGATGTCAAAACCGGCCGTGCCAAGAGCTTCAGTCACCAGCTCCGGCCGATATATTCCTCGGGCAAAGAAACAGACTACCAGGCTGGAGAGTACCTGTCGCCAACTCTCTTCGGCCAGCAGAGCCTCGACCAGTCCCTCCGGGGTAAAAGGTTTGTCCAAGGGTGTCTTTTGATCAAGGCTATAACCAGCGCTGTCCAGGTGGCTATGGCGAGCCCCCAGCAGATATCCCAGATGTGCCCCCGGGCCGGTATGATATCCTGGCATCTCATTCCCCCCGAAGGCCAGGGCGAAGTCCTCGCCACCATACCGGGAAGCAGCTTGCTCCACCCCATGGGCCAAGGAGCGGTAGAAATCGTTCGCCCCTCTTAAGACAAGCTCCAGTCCCTTTATGTAGGTAGGGTAATCTCCCCAGGAGAACTTTAAGCCCAGAGTATCTCTCTCCGAAATAAGGCCCTTTTCCTGGGCCTCGGTGGCCCAGGCCAGCACCACCCCGGTGCTCATCGCATCTGCCCCCCAGGCCTCAACACGATCCATGAGCTTCAGCAGCCCCCGGGGGTCGGAGCCGCCAAGCATAGAGCCCAAGGCATAAATGGGCTCGTAGTCATAAGAAATCATGGAGGTCTTATAAAAATAAGGCTCATCCTCATATGGCTCACGGAGGGCCGCAATATGAATACAGCCCACCGGACAATGGGAGCAAGCCAGCCGCCGGCCGAGATATTGCTCGGCGAATTTCTCGCCCGAGATTTCCTCACCCTTTTCAAACCGGGCTTGCTGCAGGTTTCTTGTGGGCAGACCGCCAAGCTTATTCAAGGGCGAAATATTCTCCGATGTCCCCAGGTCATGGTATTTCTTCATCAGGGTGGAGCCCACAGCCTCCTGATAGATTCGATCATAGACCTCTCGATAGTGAGCCCTGTCGGCTACGGGGAGCGAGCGGCGGCCAGAGACCACCACTGCTTTCAGCTTCTTGCTTCCGAAAACCGCCCCCAACCCCAGCCTTCCAAAGTGGCGGTAGCTCTCGGTGACCACACAAGCATAACTGACAAGCTTCTCACCAGCCAGGCCAATCCGCATGATCGTGCGCAGCCCGGCCGCCGGTTCAACCTCACGGATGATACGTCCCACGGTAAAATTGCTCTCCATCCCCCAAAGGGAAGAGGCATCGCGGAAGTAAACCCGGTCGCCATGGATAGCAAGGTAGACCGGCATCTCGCTGGCGCCTTTTATTACAATGGCACCATAGCCGGCCATGCGGATGGCCACCGCACTGCGCCCACCGGCATGGCTCTCGCCCAGATTGCCGGTGTGGGGTGACTTGAATAGGGCCACCGTCTTGGATGCCAGGGGGAATAAGGCTGTCAGGGGGCCAACTGCAAACACGATCGGGTTCTCCGGCGAAAATGGATCAATCCCCTCAGGGCACTCCTCCTCAAGGAGCTCAAGGCCCACCCCGGTACCACCAATATACCGGTCAAAAAGGTCCTCCCGGCGCCTCACCCAGAAGCTTCGCTTGGAGAGGTCAATGTAAAGGACGTTGACCAGGGGATCTCCCTCAAGCATGACTCTCCCCCATTTTCAGCACTCCATGGGGACAAAATTTGACGCAGTAGCCACAATGTAGACAAATCATGGGCTTGTTGGCCTCATCATTCCAAAAGACGCAGCCAATAGGGCAGGCCTGGCGGCAGCCGCCACAGCCGATGCACTTGTCGGGGTCAAACAGCACACCGCCACCCTCGCGGGGCTCCAGGGCATGGGTGGGGCAGACTTTAGCACAGGGAGGGTCCTCACAAGCCCGACAGACTATCACCACAAACCCGCGCTCCATGCCACCAACCGATCTCACTCCGATACGCGCTTCAGCCAATCCAGCTCCCTCCCTCCGGACACAAGCAAACATACATAACTGGCAGCCGACGCACCTCTCGGTATCCACTACGGTTAATCGCTTCCTCGGCTTAATCTTATACCTCCAACGTTTTCTAGAAGCCGAGGGTCAGAGGATAGCCAGATTAATTAGCCCTGGCTTCCCCTCTCCGCCCTCGCTTTTTTGATAAAGTCAACAATTTCTTGAGTTGGAGTCCCAGGTCCGAATATCTCCTTAATGCCCATCTGCTTCAAGGCCGGGTAGTCATCCTGGGGAATGATGCCACCAGCAACGACGATGACATCTTCAAGGCCCCTTTTCCTTAGCTCATCGAGAACAAGTGGAAACAGCTCCATATGAGCTCCGGAGAGGATGCTCAGCCCTACGACATCCACATCCTCCTGTAGGGCAGCCTCGGCTATCATCTCTGGGGTCTGCCGGATCCCTGTATAGATGACCTCCATGCCGGCATCACGCAGGGCCCGGGCTATCACCTTAGCTCCCCGGTCATGACCATCGAGCCCCGGTTTAGCTACCAAAACTCGAATACTTCTCTCCTCAGCCACGGTTGAACACCTCCTTTAGCACCCTCTTAATCATAACTTGCACCCTATGAAGTCTCGGCCAGCAACCTGCGGATGACGGTAAGCCGTTGTATTTCCGAAGTCCCCTCATAGATCTCCAGCACCTTAGCATCTCGGAAATAGCGCTCCACCGGATAATCTTTAGTGCAGCCATAGCCCCCGTGAAGCTGAATGGCCTTGGTGGTTACCCACATGGCCACCTCGGTGGCAAAAAGTTTGGCCATAGCTGCTTCTTTAGCGAAAGGAACCCCCTGATCCTTAAGGCGAGCAGCTCGATAGGTCAAGAGTCTAGAGGCGTCAATTTGCGTGGCCATGTCGGCCAGCATCCACTGGAGTGCTTGAAAATTAGCCAGAGGTTGGCCAAAAGCCTGGCGCTCCCGGGTATATTCTAGCGAAGCCTCAAAGGCCGCACGTGCTATTCCGGCTGCATTAGAGGCTACATTAATTCGGCTGGCATTTATTGACTCTAGGGCCAGCTTGAAGCCCTCACCCTCTCTTCCAATCC
>CAZJSO010000080.1:0-5608 GCA_964548795.1 uncultured Dehalococcoidia bacterium
CCGAAGAGGAAGGCTGGAAAAGCTGGTGCTCTGCTGCCCGCGGTGGAGTTGCCTAAAGAATTGATTGAGGAATAGATCTAGGACAGGCGTTGGTTAGCCAGGAGCTCGGACTCTCACCAGAATATGGCCAGGATGATGAGGAGAGCGAACAGAGCACCGGTTATCATGAGTGTTCGCTTCAGGTCCGAAGCTACATAGGAGTAATCTCGGCTGCCCAATGGCACTGTTTCCTGTGGCTGCGGCTCCAGGTGCTTTTCCGCAACCGGTCGTGGTTTAGCTGCGGTCTCTGGAACGGAAAGCGGAGGCCGCTCCTGTACAGGCCTCAGAACCTGCCGCCTCTTCTTCTTTCCCTTTGGTCGGTATCGGCGAGTTTTCTTGGCCACTAGCTTAATTAGAGGACCCTAAGCTAAGCTTCCTTCTTTAGCTCTTCTACTTCCCTTCCTCAGCGCCACACCACACCAGATTTTAGCCCAAAATGGGCCGCCTGGCAAGCAATTAGGCAAGAAGCACTCGGCAGCGTTAAAATTAAAATGAGGAGGCTGAAAATGGTAGTAACAAGGCGAATATCTATCCAAACCCGGGGACATTGCGACATCATAGACATAACCCGCCAGGTAGCGGCGGAGATCGAAAACTCAGAAGTTAGAGATGGAATAGTGACTCTGTTTGTGGCCGGCTCAACTGCTGCTGTTTCCACGATAGAAAACGAGAGTGGCCTGCTGCAGGACTTCAAGGCGATGTGGGACCGCAACGTGCCCACCGATATCCCCTATGCCCACGACCGAGCCTGGGGCGATGGTAATGGATACTCCCATGTGCGTGCTTCACTGCTGGGCGCTTCCCTCACCATACCTGTGGCAAATGGCAAAATGACCCTGGGAACCTGGCAGCAGATCGTGCTGGTGGACTTCGACAACCGGCCCCGCTCCAGGGAGATCATCCTTCAGCTTGTGGGGGAGTAAATAGCCAGCCAAGGGGTTTCCACTAAAGGGCTTCGCCGGGGAGCTCGGCTAGCTGAGCTAAGGTGAAAACCGGCCCATCCCGGCAAACTAGCCTGGGGCCTATGTTGCACCGGCCACACATCCCCACCCCGCACTTCATCCGCTTTTCCAGTGACAGGATGACCCTCTCCGAGGGAAACTTCAGCTCCTGAAGTACGGGCAAGGTGAACTTGAGCATGATGGGCGGACCACAGACCAGGGCATAGGCGTTCTCCGACGAGGGGGCAACTTCCTTGAGCACATTGGGCACCAGTCCCACCTTTCCCTCCCACCCCTCCGCCTCCCGGTCAATGGTGAGCACCAGTCTGAGGTCTTCTCTTTCAGCCCACTCCTTAAGCTCTTCCTTATACAGAAACAGGCCAGGGCTCCTCACGCCGTAAATGATGTCGATGTTTCCGAACTTCTCTCTCCCAGCGTCCAGGATGTACTTCACCAGGGAGCGAAGAGTGGTGAAGGCGAAGCCGCCGCTCACGACCACCAGGTTTTTCCCTTCCAGACTGGATAGGGGATAGGGATGCCCCAGAGGACCTCTTACCCCCACTATCTCCCCTTCCTCTAAACGGTGAAGGGCAGTGGTTACCGTCCCGGCCTTATTTACTGTAAACCTGAGCCCAGGCTCTGTAGGAGAAGAAGCCATGCCAAAGGGAGCCTCTCCCTTTCCGAAAACGGAAATTTCAGCAAACTGCCCCGGCAGATAGGAAAAACCCTCTTCATCTTCCTCCCTGAGGAAGGAAAGGTAGAAGCTCTTTAAACTGTTGTCGGTCGTTTCTATAACGACCTTTTCCACCCTCATCAGGGCGGGAAGGAAGGGATTACTCACCCTTTACCTCCGGCCAGGTTGTTTAGCACCTCACGAATGTCTAGATTCACCGGACAGCTCAGAATGCACCTCCCACATCCCACGCAGGATGGCTCACCAAAACTATCCACGGAATATTTGAACTTGTGTAGTACCCTTTGCCTCAGGCGCTCTCTCCCTGTGGGCCGGGGATTAAATCCCGAAGCCTGCAGTGTAAATAAGGGAAACAGGCAGGAATCCCAGATGCGGATTCGCTCCCCCCCTGAGTTGGTCCTTTCATCAACTATATCGAAGCAGCTACAGGTGGGACACAGGTAAGTACAGATGCCACACCCCAGACATTTCTCATGAACTCGGTCCCAAAAGGCATCGTCGAACATCCCCGCAAGTCTCTCAGTGGCTTCCCCCACCCTCACCCGAGAGCTTATCAGTGCCTTGGCCTTTTCCTTGGCCTGCTCCGCCAACCTTAAGCTTCCCTCATCGGCTTCGGGGAGCATCAGCCTCTTAAACAGCTCTTCGCCTTTTTGGCTTAATACCTCCACCACATACGCTTCCCCTATATCCACCAGGAGAGCATCAGCCCCTTCCCTGGAAAAAGGCCCCCCACCCAAGGAGGTGCAGAAACAAGTGCTTCGCGGGTGGGTACATCCCAGCGCCAGGATGATGGTATTTTCCCTTCTTCGCCGATACCCCGAGTCCTGATATTCCCCTTCAAGGAATACCTTATCCAGGAGAAGCAGGGCTCTGGCATCGCAGGGGCGCATTCCGAAGATTATCGTTTTCCGCGGCTCTGGCGGAGGCTCCTCTATCTCCACCTTGCCGTTCGAGAACCGGTAGCTGAAGAGCACCTCCATCTGGGGGAAGAAGAAATCCTTGGGAGATTTCCTGGAATTGGCAAAATCGGTTAAAGCTTCCTCTCCAGAGCCGATTTCCTCGAAAAGGACCAGGTTTTCCTTCTTTACTGGGGCAACAACCTGAAATTCCTTTCGAAGGCCATCCAGAAAACCAGCCAGCTTCTCCTTGCCTAGTTTCAAAAACTTCATTTTGCTGCTCTGCTTCTACCGGATAAAGTCCTGTGGATCCTCTGGCCTAAAGGTAGCCAAGGGTGGCAATTCCTCCAGACTGAGTCCTGCTTTGTAGCCGAATAGCTCCTCCACATCCTTTTCCAGCTTCTTATTAAGCTTCCTTAAGTCCACCCCCATAGGACAGGCTCGCTCACAAGCACCACAGTCAACACAGCGGCCAGCAAGGTGAAAGGCACGAATTAGGTGAAAAAGCTGCGTATCGGTAAGAGCAATAGTCTTACCAATCCACTGGGGTTGGGCATCTACGAAGCACTCTCGACAGTAGCAAAAAGGACAGGCATTGCGGCAGCCATAACAGCGGATGCATTTGCTTATTTCTGCGGTAAAATAAGCCCATCTTTCCTCGAGGCTTTTTGTCTCTAAGTCCCTTACCTCAGCATACTCGTCGGTGACTTCGCTCTCCGTAACCTTATCTCCTAGGAGAGAATCGTAGAGTACTGGGTTGCGATAGCGGCAGACCTGGCAGGAGGGGTGAAGAAGCTCTGCTCTGGGCAACGTCTTTTCAAAATTGAGGCCTCTCAGCCAGATTTCCTCCTCCCTCTCCTCAGCTTCCAGAACCTCTTCTCCTTCCAGAATATTTTCCAGCTTTCTTCGGTCGATCATACCGTGGCAGGGAATGCCCAGAATGATGAGCTGCTCTCTTTCTATCTGTCTCTCCTGGATGAGCCCCACTATGGCCCGGCTATCACAGCCCTTAGCCACGATAGCCACGCGTTCCTTCCTGCCCGGTAGGTATTTAGCTAAGTTGTTCTCGCAACTTGAGTTCCAGGTTAGTCTTTCCACTTCTTCAGGATTGCGGATAAAGCAAGGCGAGCTGCGGAGGGGAAGAGTGCCCTCCTCGAATCCAATCACGAGGTCTACCCTCTTTTCGTCCAGCAATCGGCGGGCTGCTTGCCTTATCTCTGCAATTAAATCATTCACTCTTCCACTTCCTCTTCACCAGCTTCTGATTTGGTCCCAAGGCTTTTACCTCTTGGGTCACTTCCTTTACCACCTGGGAGAACTTACCCCCTTCGGAGGCAGAGACCCAGGAGAACTGCACTCTACCTGGCTCCACCCCTACATACTCCAGCAGGTTCTTCAGCAGCGCAAACTTTCTCCGGGCGAAGTAATTGCCGCTGAGGTAGTGGCAATCTCCCGGGTGGCAACCGGAGATTAACACGCCGTCAGCCCCCTGTCGCAGGCCTCTCAGAATGAAGAGCGGGTTTACCCGGCCAGAGCAGGGGACCCTAATGACCCGAATGTTTGGGGGGTACTGTAGCCGGCTCACGCCAGCCAGGTCTGCCCCGGCATAGCTGCACCAATTGCAGAGGAAGGCCAGTATCTTAGGCTCGGATCCCTCTCCTTTCTCCATAACCTACCTCGGCAACTTCAGGGCATCAACCATTTCCATGATCTCGGAATCGCTGAAGCCCTTTAGGTCAATGGCGCCGTTCCGACAGGTGGAGGCACAAATCCCACATCCTTTACACAAGGCCTCAGTGACGACGGCCACCTCCCTTTTTAGCCGCTCATTGTACTCCAGTTTCACAGCTCCAAAGGGACAAACCAGCTCGCACATTCCGCAACCGTTACACCTGTTCGGATTGACCGAAGAGATCGCTCCACCAGCATGAATGAATTTCTTTGAGAGGACGGTAGAGGCGCGGGAGACCACCGCCTCAGCCTGAGCGATGGACTCCTCAATGTACTTGGGGCTGTGAGCTAGACCACAGAGGAAGAGGCCGTCGGCAGCAAAATCCACTGGGCGGAGCTTCACATGAGCTTCCAGGAAGAATCCGTTCTCATCCAGGGAGGTCTTAAAAAGCTGCGAGATTTTTGTCCTGTCTCTTGGTGGCAGTGTAGCTACCCCCAGGGCTAATACGTCGGCCTCTAGCATCACTCTCTCCCCCAGAGCAGGCTCGATTACTTCCACCTTCAACTTATCTCCTCCCTCTACCCGTGGTTTGCCTTCCGGATCATACCTTATGAATAACACCCCTTCTTCCCTGGCCTTCCGGTAGTAGTCCTCTTTAAAGCCATAGGTGCGGATATCTCGGTAAAGGACATAAATATTCATCTTTGGATTAAGTTCCTTAAGCTTTAAGACGCACTTTATAGCCTGGCCACAGCACACTCGGCTACAGTAGTTCCGGCTTTCTTCCCGGGAACCTACGCACAGAATAATGACCAAATTCTTCGCTGAGACGATTTCCCTATCTTTCTTGGCGATCTTTTCCTCTAGCTCCAGCAGGGTAAGCACCCGAGGGTCTTTCTCATAGAGATACTCCGTTGGCTTATATTCCTCAGCGCCTATGGCGACTACCGCTGCTCCATGCTTGACCTCCACCATTTCACCGGAGCTGGTTTCTATCCTGGTTAAGAAATTCCCCACATAACCAGAGGTTTCAATCACCTCGGAGCCCTTATAGACGTGAATCAGTGGGTGTCCAGAAATCTCCTCAATGAGGTCGTTTAGATAGGCCTGAACATCCTTGCCTTCCAGTGTGAAATATATCCTTCGGGCTATTCCCCCAAGTTCTTTGTCCTTTTCCACCAAGTGGACTTCAAATCCCTGCCGAGCCAGGCCCAGGGCAGCTTGCATCCCTGAAATGCCCCCTCCTATCACCAATGCTGCGGGGACTACTCCCAGGCTTATTTCCTTCAAAGGTTCGGATATCCTGGCCCGGGCCACGGCCATGCGCACCAGGTCTTTCGACTTCTGGGTGGCTGCCTCCTTCTCC
>CAZJSO010000081.1:0-5549 GCA_964548795.1 uncultured Dehalococcoidia bacterium
TTGGCTGGCTGAGCGTGAACATGGCCAAGACACATCTCTCTCTATCGCACGATCCTAACTGGGTGGGGGTGCCGCGCAACTACAAAATGCCGATAAGGGATGTGCGGGCTTCCGCGGGAGCTGGTTTCGTCTATCCCATCTGCGGAGCCATGATGACCATGCCCGGTCTTCCCTCAAGGCCAGCCTTCATGGATGTGGATGTTGACCTGGAGACGGGGAGGATCAAGGGCCTGTTCTAAGGTTGCCTCTCAGCGGGGAAACCTATATAATTAATCTTGGCTTCCCGGTGACTTGAGCGGGGCGGACCCACCCGTTCCCATCCCGAACACGGAAGTGAAACGTCCCAGCGCCGACGATACTGAGGGGGCAACCCCTCGGCAAAATAGGTCGTTGCCGGGAAGCCATCCTCCAGTGAAATTACACGAGAGACAGCGGGAAGGCAGGAAATGCTGCAGAAAATCTCTTTTACCTTGATCGGGGGAGGTCTGGTGGCAGCTCTGGTCTACTTCTTCAAATGGTTCTTTGCCACCTCCCTCATCGCCCTTGGATTCAGGGTGGCAGTAGCAGTAGCGATATTAGGGATTCTTCTACTACTTGCCACAGCCGCCTGGGAAAGGTACAGGGTTACCAAGAAAGGGGAGAAGGAGAAAGAACTCCGGGAGGTCAAATACTAATGCTCATCGTCACCTCGGACCAGATAGAAGGAAAGAAAATTGTGCAGACCTTGGGCTTAGTGAAGGGGAGCTCGATCAGAGCTAGGCATGTCGGACGTGATATCATGGCTGGATTACGTAGCCTTATTGGTGGGGAAATCCCCGAGTACACCCAAATGTTGGCGCAGACGAGGGAACTGGCCATTCAAAGAATGGTGACCGAGGCGGAAAAGCTTGGGGCCAACGCCATCGTTGGGGTAAGGTTCACCACCTCCATGGTAATGTCCGGCGCCGCCGAAATGCTCGCCTATGGTACTGCCGTGGTGATGAAATAAGAGTCAAAAGGCTCCGATAATAACTTATCCCTTGATCTTAGGAAGTAACAATACCGCTCCTGCCAGGGCAGTGCCTACCAAGGCCAGAAAATACAAGCCAGCACCTACAGCCAATCCAATAGCAGCCACAGCCCAGATGCTGGCTGCTGTAGTAAGGCCAATAACCATACCCTGAGTGCCTCGAATGATAGCGCCGGCACCTAAGAAACCAATTCCAGCCACTACTCCCGCAGCTACCCGTGCTGGGTCAGCGGCTGGGCCAAATCCCTCGAGCGAGACAACCGTGAATAGGGCACAGCCGAGGGAAACTAATACGTGAGTGCGCATGCCAGCTGGCTTGCCCACTAGCTCCCGCTGAAGACCTATCACTGCCCCCAGCAACGATGCCACTAGTAGGCGGAGTGCTAATTCCCACTCCAATTTAGTCTCCTCAGCTCATTTAATGTTCTGCGCTGCCAGCAGACGATTAAGTGCATTCACATACGCCTTAGCGCTGGCTACGATGATGTCCGTCGAAGCTCCACGACCCGCAAAGACCTTGCTCCCACTTTCCAGCCTCACTAAAACTTCCCCAATAGCATCAATGCCCCCGGTAACCGATTTAACACTAAATTCGGCCAGGCGGCAAGGAACGTTCACCAGACGATTGATGGCCTTATAAACTGCATCGACCGGGCCAGTGCCTAAAGCCACCTCGGTGAGAACTTGCCCCTCAGAGTCACGAAGGCTAACTGTAGCTGTTGGTATGCCGGGATCACCACAGGAAACCTGTACTCGCTCCAAGTGATAGGTCTCCGAGACAGCTCGAAGTTCTTCTGCCACCAGAGCCTCCAGATCTCGATCCGTGATCTCCTTCTTCTTATCCGCCAGCTCCTTAAAGGCCAGGAAGGCACGGCTCAATTCCTGCTCGCTGAGCTCATAGCCCAACTCCTCCAGGCGCTTCCTCAGCGCGTGGCGTCCGCTTAGCTTACCCAGGGTGAGGGTGGTTCCTGGAAATCCTACCGAGTCGGGGTCTATGATCTCATAAGTTACACGCTCCTTCAAAATGCCATCCTGGTGGATTCCAGACTCATGCCGGAAGGCATTGGCTCCCACAATGGCCTTGTTCGGCTGGACTGGCATGCCAGTGAGCTCGCTGACTAAACGGCTGGTACGGTAGAGCTGAGTGGTATCAATGCTGGTGTCATAATGTAACAGATCCTGGCGGGTCTTGAGCGCCATCACGATCTCCTCCAGTGAGGCATTTCCAGCACGCTCGCCAATTCCGTTGATGGTACATTCAATCTGGCGTACACCATGGTCTAAGACTGCCAGGCTATTGGCCACTGCCAGACCTAGGTCATTATGGCAATGAACGCTGACTACCGCCTGGTGAATGTGGGGCACGTTTTCGAAGATGTGATCTATAAGCTGGCAGAATTCCTGAGGAACAGTATAGCCCACCGTATCGGGGATGTTCACCGTGCTGGCTCCAGCCTCGATGGCGGTCTCCAGAACACGGCAGAGAAAGTCGCGGTCAGTTCGAGTAGCGTCCATGGGAGAGAATTCCACATCCTCACAATAACTTTTGGCTCGCCCCACCATGGCTTGACAAAGGTCCACGATCTCCTGCCGGCTTTTCCTAAGCTGATAGGAAATATGTATGTCAGAGCTGGAGAGAAAGACATGTATCCGGGGATGTTCAGCTTCCTTTACTGCTTCCCAGGCAGCCTCTATTGCCTGAGGCTGGGCATAGGCCAGGGCACAGATGGTCGGCCGGCGAACCTCCTGGCTTATGCGCTGCACCGCCTCAAGCTCACCCTTGGAACTTAAGGGAAAACCTGCCTCAATGACATCCACACCCAATCTATCAAGCTGGTGAGCAATCTCGAGCTTCTCATTCGGGGTCAGAGCCCCTCCAGCCGACTGCTCTCCATCTCTCAGCGTAGTATCAAAGATGATGACCTTTTCCATCTCTCAAACCTCCTCAAGAACAAAAGCTCAGAACGAAGTCAAGACCGAAACATCCTCTCCTCAGATAAGAAGACTCCCGCCCTCGGGCATCAGCTCAAGTTGCTTTAAAGCCTTCTTGGTATCACTAGCTACCCGAGCCTTGTCTAGATTTTCCACCCTATACTTGAAAAGCCAGTAAATGAACTCCCGAAACTCGGTAAGGCTAATGTCCTCACCCTGGGGATAGCCTTTCTCCTGCTGGAAGCGATAGAGCAATTCTTGCTCGCTGGCTCCATAAATTCGCCTATAAACATCCTGAGCGTAATACTTCGGGTTGTAATTCTGCTCCTTCCAGATCTCCTGTTCTATGGCCAGATGCAGGGCCTGTTCCACAATGATGCCGTAAAAGTAATTGAGATAAGCTTTATACTTGGCCTCTCCAATCAGAGCTTTGAACTCCTCCCTCGAAAGCGGGAGCGGCAAATTGCCAAAAAGCAGAGTCACCCTCTCCTCCAGCGGCACAAGGTTATCTACCTCCTGCAACAGACGCTCAGCCAGCAACAACCAATCAAAGGCCTCGCCGGCAATAAGATAGCAATAACGCCGCCCATTATAAGTCTCCTCCGGTGAGGTCCACAGTCCGATGGCCTCCAGCAAGGCCAAGAACCAGTGCTTGCCAGAGGCAATGCCCCGCTTCAGATGCTCGATCGCCTCGGCATCTCTGGAGGTGCTGGCAGGAACTTCTGATGCTCTCCTCAGCTTATCCATGGATTTAGCCGATCTTCGCTTGGCTGACTACAAATTTGTAGCGACCTCGCTTCTCTTCAACGCTGTCTTGAGCTCCGGTAAGCTTCTGGTATTCAGGATATCCTTCGCCTCACACCATCCCCGCCGAGCTACCCCCACTCCAAATCGCATCAGATCGAGATGCCCCACCCGGTGAGCATCCGTGCCAATGACTAGCTTGCAGCCCAGTTCCCGTGCCCGGAAGACGTGCAGGTCTTTCAGGTCTAGTCGGTCAGGCATGGCGTTAATCTCCAGAGCAACCCCAGTACGTTTCGCCGTCTGGAATATCTCTTCCATATCCACCTCGATGGGCTCCCTTTCCCCCAGCAAGCGGCAGGTAGGATGGGCCAACACATTAACCCGCGGGTTTCTCATCGCCTTGATTATTCGCTGGGTCATTTTCTCCCTGCTCTGCCCCATGGCTGAGTGAACCGCTGCAATTACGATATCCAGCTCTGCCAGGACAGAATCAGGGAGATCAAGGCTCCCATCAGCCCGAATATCCACTTCAATACCCGCCAGGATCTCGATCCCTTCAAGGTTCTGGTTGACTCGCCTTATCTCTGCAATCTGGGCCCTTAGCCGCTCTTCGTTGAGCCCATGGGCAATTCCTCGGCCAGACGAGTGGTCGGTAATGGCCAAGTACTCATAACCATGCGCCTTGGCCGCTAGAGCCATATCCAGTAGAGAATCATGGCCATCGCTCCAGTCGGTGTGTACATGAAGGTCTCCCCTAATGTCAGAGAGCTCCAGAAGATGGGGCAAATTATTCTTCTCCGCCAGTTCTATTTCGTTCCGCCCCTCCCGGAGTTCCGGCGGTATGAATTCCAGTCCCAGCCTTTCGTAGTAGGCCTCCTCGGTAGCAAACTTCTGCATCTTCCCCGTCCGGAGGTCGGTGATGCCATATTCGCTTAGCTTAAGCCCCTGTCTCACTGCCCGCTCACGAAGGATTATGTTATGATCCTTGCTCCCGGTAAAGTACTGTAGCAGCGAGCCAAAGGCATCTCTCTCCACAATGCGCAGGTCAGCCTGCAGATTATCCCCCAGGATAACGCTGGCCTTTGTGCTTCCCTGAAGTAAGACTTCCCTCACCTGAGGAAGCTGGACGAAGGTTCGAAGGACCTTTATCGGGTCAGGGGCAGTTCCCATGATATCAATGTCCCCCACAGTCTCCTTAAAGCGCCGCAAACTGCCAGCAGGCACGAGAGCATAAGTCTCAGATTCTTCCTTCAGGGTTTGGAGAACCTGCTCGACTATGGGGAGGGCACGCCCGAGAGGGATACGCCTTTCCTTCCGACGCATGGCCTGAATATGGCGCAGGATATTCTCCGCCGTCTTCTCCCCCAGGCGGAACACTCCCGCCACCCTGCCCTCCAAAATAGCTTTCTCCAGCTCGTCGGCGTTGGAGACTCCAAGTTCCTCAGCCAGCCGCAGCGCTGTCTTAGGCCCCACGCCGGGAATATCCATCAGCGTGAGAATGCCCGCCGGAAACTCGGCTCGGAGCTCGTCATAAAGCTCCAGCCTCCCGGTGCTGAGGAGGGACTCGACCTTCTGGGCAATGCTCTCGCCGATCCCGGGAACCTCTCGAAGCCTCCCTTCCCGCCTTAGCTGCTCCAGCTCGGTGGGTAGGCCCTCAATGGTGCGGGCGGCTCGCTGATAAGCCCTTATCTTGAAGGGGTTTCCCCCTTTCAGTTCCAGCAAGTCAGCGATATCACGGAATACTTTAGCTATAGCTGAATTATCCATGATGTCCTAGAAACAAAACCCCTTAGATTATAGCTGTCTTCCGACCTCAGGGCAACTGAATGTGCTGAGCTTAAAGGTGGCGTAGAGCTTAGAGGCA
>CAZJSO010000082.1:0-1963 GCA_964548795.1 uncultured Dehalococcoidia bacterium
TATATATCCTGCTTCTGCTCCTCGCACACTTTGCCTTAACTCACACTTGGAGCCCTCCCTTCTGGCTCAGCATGGCCTTTATCATGCTCATCGCCATAGGACTCCAGCCAGTGCTTCACCGGGTGCAAAACCTCGTGGATCGGTGGTTCTATAGAGAGAGATATGATTATCTCCGGGCACTGGAAAGATTGGGAGAGGAAACTAGAGGTGTATCTAACCTGGGATTCATCGCCTCCTCGCTGCTCAACACGGTAACCAGAGCCATGCGCTGTCAGAAGGCTTGCCTGCTGCTGCCCGATGCCAGCGGCCAGTACCTCACCCCTGTGGTCTCGCACGACGTCGAGGATCTCGGCTCCCTCTCGCTGGAGCAGAAGAGCGCCTTGATTCAATGGCTCAGCCGACACGAAGGTTACCTCACTCGCAAAGACCTGGATATCATTCCCCAACTTCAAGCCCTTAGCCACAAGGAGAGAAAAGCGCTGGATAGGATGGAGGCAGAATTGTTCCTGCCTTTAAAGACCAGAGAGGGCTTAAGGGGGATGCTGATCCTGGGGCGGAAACTTTCAGGGCAGGATTACTCCCCCGAGGAAGTTAGAATGCTGCGGGTGGCAACCCGTCAGGTAGCTGCCTCCCTGGACAATGCCCGACTGTTGGCCCAACTGGAGCAATCACTGGTAGAGTTGAAACAGGCCCAGGAACGCTTAATTCAGGCAGAGCGAATGAGGGCCCTGGGCGAGTTAGCTAACCGAGTAGCTCACGACTTTAACAATGTCCTGGCCTCTATACTTGGTCGGACTGAATTGGCCCTGGAAAAAGTCCAGGAGGAGAAACTCAAAAAAGACCTTGAGGTTGTTCATGAAGCAGCCCAGGATGGGGCCCAGATAGTGCGTAGACTTCAGGGCTTCACCCACGCAGAGGTCAAAGAGCGCTTCAAGCCGGTGAGAGTGAACGAGCTGGTGGAGAGCACTCTTCAGCTGGTAGAACACCGGCTGGCCAGACAGGAGAAAGAGGCTACCCCCATAAAGGTTCAGTTATTTCTCAATCGTGTAGCTCCAGTTTCCGGAGATAAAGGAGAATTGAAGGAGGCCTTGACCAACATCATCGCCAATGCCCTTGATGCCATGCCCGAGGGAGGCACCCTTACCATTGAGACACGCCAAGGAAATGGGGAGGTGATAATCTCCATAGCCGATACCGGCGTAGGCATGACGCCGGAGGTAAAGAGACGCATATTTGAACCTTATTTCAGCACCAAAGGCTCAAGTGGCACTGGACTGGGGCTCAGCGTAGTCTACGGCATTGTTAGAAGCCACCGGGGGAAAATCAAAGTAAAGAGTGCCCCGGGCAAGGGTTCTACCTTTCAGGTAATTCTGCCCTCTCTTAGCCCGGCGGGGGTGGAACAGGGGGTCCCTGCCTCCGGAAGCAAAAATGAAGGGGTTACCAGACGGAAAGCCAAGAATAAGGTTCTGGTCATCGAGGATGACTCCGTCCTCGGCGAGATGATGCAGACCATGCTGGGGCAGGCCGATTTCCAGGCAGAGCTGGCAGTGGGGGGAAGAGAGGGCCTGGAAAGCTTCAAGCGGAGCGAGCACGAGCTGGTGCTGACTGACCTGAGCTTACCCGATATATCAGGTCGGGAGGTGGCTCGGGAGATCAAGCGCCTAAGCCCCCAGACGCCGGTCATCCTGATAACCGGTCAGGGAGCCCTCAACCCACAGCATCTGAAGAAAGATGGCATTGATGCTTTCCTCCTCAAGCCTTTCCGGAAGGATGAACTTATCCACCAGGTGGAGCAGCTACTGACCAACAGGAAGCCAGCGTCTTAAGTAACTCCCAAAAATTCTTCGAATTTTTGGGGACCCCGTAAATTCCGAAATTGCGCGCCCGCCTATAAAAATTTCAAGCTTAAATTATGGAAGCGAGCAAAATGAGGTGGTAAAATTCGTAATGGCACGAGAATTAG
>CAZJSO010000082.1:2063-5504 GCA_964548795.1 uncultured Dehalococcoidia bacterium
AATTATGGAAGCGAGCAAAATGAGGTGGTAAAATTCGTAATGGCACGAGAATTAGTATCAGAGAGAGAAGATCAGGAGGCAACACGTGAGGAAGTACGTTTTGTCGATCACGATTTTACTGCTAGTCCTATCCTTGGGGTGCCAGGGAACAAAAGGCCCTCCTCCTTCACTGAAGATCACCTTTAACTCCAGCGACTGGCAGTTTGAGGGAACCCCTCCCCTGCCCACTGCAGTGATTCAGTCCGATGGCAAGACGAGGGCCTTTCGATTGGAAGCGACCTCTCAGCATGGCTGGGAGGGGGAGGTTCAGGTAGAGGGCAGCTTCCCAGCAGGTGTCCAATGGGAGCTTGTGCCATCACCGCTCAAGTTGAGCCAGGGGCAGAGCATACAGGCAAGCCTCAAATTTAGTGCCAGCCCTATATCCAGTCCCCAGACCATCCCTTTTAAGCTTGTGGGCAGCGATGGCTCATCATTCGAAGCCAGGCTGAAGATACAAAGTCCACCGCTGACTTTCAAGGAACCAGAGACACCTTCAACTGCCAAGGAGCCGCCTGCCGTCCCTGAGGAAAAACGGCCTGCTCCCAGGCCCACGGTTACCCCGAGGACCATACCAGGCGAGATTCAGAGCTCCCACTTCGGCTTTCTGGGAGCCTCATTTGATGCCCAGGGCATGAGCGAGCTCCGCGTGAGGTGGGATAGGCCTCATCCTGGCCCGTTTATCTGGGGTCGGATCGAGCCGGTGAGGGGTCAATATCGCTGGCAAGAGGCGGATCACCTGGTTCAGCAGAATCAGATCCAGGGTTTTGGTACCCTGGCAACGATCTGGCCTTTTGCCGGCTGGGATCAGGCGAGTTGGGAATCCTCGGCTTCGGCCACCCCGCTGGTGTTTGAACAGGAATTGGGGCGAAGTCGTCACAAGCCCTATGACCTGGAGGCCTACCGGAAGTTCGTCACTGCCCTGGTAGAAAGATACGATGGTGACGGGAAGGATGATATGCCAGGGCTGGAGGTTCCCATCAAGTACTGGGAGATCGGCAATGAACCAAGCATGCAAAGCGGCTTTAATACCTTCTTCCAGGGCTCGTCGGAGGATTACCTCGAGCTTCTGAAGGTTACTTACCAGGCGGTGAAGCAGGCAGATCCAGAGGCCAAGGTGTTGCACGCTGGAATGGCTGGGATGGAGCCCTGGATGGTTTCCTTCTGGGAGCCAATCTTTGAAAAAGGAAAGCAGTACTTCGACATTGCCAACATCCATTCGATAGGGGCAAGCGAGGAGCTGAACGTTCCTCAATTTGTAGCTTTGCTTTCGAAATATGATATCAGGAAACCAATCTGGGTTACTGAAGCACAGCACCGAACAGGGAGGGGTCTCAAAGGCGGTTATATTTCCCCAGAGGAACATGGCCAAACACTGGCCAAAAGTTATGTTACAGCTTTTGCCCATGGGGTGGATAAAGTCTTCTACACCACCTTTAGAGCACCGCAGTCTGGCCCGGCAGAGTTCAAAGAATCGGCCTTAATCGCCGCTAATGGCGAGAAAAGGCCGGCTTATTATGCCCTAAAAACACTAATCCAGAAGGTGGATGGGTTTACCTCGGCTGAGAGACTGGCCCAAGGAAGGTACAGGTTCGAAGTAGGAGACAAGGTGGTGTATGCTCTCTGGGGCGCTGGCCCATTGCCGCCCGGGATCGAGGGGAAGGTCAAGGTAACCGAGATATCCGGGAGGGAAAGAGTGGTCGACGCTGCCTCCCTCAGCCTGAATGACGCCTTGATCTTCGTGGAAGTTCTTCCACCCGAGGCGCAGGGAAGCCTGCCGAAAGAGCCCGGTGAAGAAGAAAACCGAGGGGAGGGCCAGGGCTCCTCGGCCGGGGGGATTGGAATTCCCCGATACCCGGAGGCAACTAGAGCAGCGGTGCCCGATGATATGAAGACAGCCTTTGGCATTCCTTCAGAGGCTCTATGCGAGGGATACACCACAGCGGCGCCTCCCCAAGAGGTGAAGGATTGGTATCAGGAGCGGATGTCTGCCTGGAGCCTGGAACATGAGGGGTCATTCTCCCCTCCAGACCGGCCAGGGGCGATGGTCTACACTCAGCAATATAGAAAGACAGACAAAGGCGCCTTTATAGTCGTTCAGGCCGTGCCCCAGGGGCACACCTTCATCCTCATAGCCACCGGTTCCTGGGAGGCAATACAACCGTTAGGGACCACACCAGGTGAAGGAGGTGCTCCAGGTAAGGAGGGAAAGCCAGGGGGCGAAGAAGGCCAGGAGAGCGGTGAGTCCTACGCGGAGCTTGGCAGCGGTACGGTTACTTTCACGGTTAGTCCAGTTGACCCGAGCTATCTCAAAAAAGTTGAGCCTCTCGGCAACTTGAATCCGTCCGCGGGACATACTTTCCCCACGGATCATGGCGGCCTTGAGTTTAGTGGGATAAGAGAGGTCAGGGCACCAGCCGATGGAGTCATCAGCGAGATCCGGTACAAGGAGGGCGGTGATTACCGGGTAGTTATCACCCACACCAATACCTTCCGAAGCTGGTTTGACCATCTGGCCACCATCGAGCCATCAATCATGTCTCAGATCGAAGCGGTGGCTGGGAAGCTGAAGCCAGGGCAGGAGGCGAGAAGGCTAAAGGTCCCCATCGAGGCCGGGCAGGTTATCGGCACTGGTCCCAAGGGAGCTGTGGGAATAGATTGGGGCGTGTGGGATGAGGAGGTAACCTTGGGCTTTATTCATCCGGACAAGTACGGACGAATGGTGCACTCGGTCCACTTCATCCCCTACTGTGAAGCAGGTCTGGCAGAGACGCTCTTAAAGAAGCTTCCCAGAACGGCAGAACCACGCTGGGGCAAAATAGACTTCGACCAGCCGGGCAAGCTGGTGGGCAACTGGGTTCTGAAGGGCACCTCGGGTGACATCCTTGCCGAATGGGGGAAACAGCTGGCATTTGTTTATGACATGTATGACCCTACTCAAGTAAGGATAGCAGTCGGTGGGGTTCTGAACGTGCCAGGGGAGGGTAAGGTCTATCAAGTAGTGGGGAACTCGCCTGACCCGGCCAAAGTTACCCCCGATAGCGGTCTGGTGGTGTATCGGCTGAGGGGATTGCCGGAGTGGGCAGAGGGGGGTCTCACCGCCACCATTATTGTCCAGATGGTAGATGAGGAAACGATAAAGGTGGAGGGATTTCCAGGCCATCCCTCAAATCCACGATTTACCAGCAATGCCAAGTATTATACTCGCTAACCAAACATTCCAGTGGATCGCGCGAACAGTGGATGCTAGTAGAGGAGAATCACCTCGGCCACCATGATTGGACGCCGGAGAAGGCCCGGACCACCAGAAGATATGCCCCGGGAGCATGCCGAGGCCTATTATATACTGAAGTGGGCTCGGCAGGATTCGAACCTGCGACCAACCGGTTATGAGCCGGCCGCTCT
>CAZJSO010000083.1:0-5446 GCA_964548795.1 uncultured Dehalococcoidia bacterium
GCCCATACCCATGCCAAAGTGTGAACTCACGTTGGCCTGAGGAGTCGTTTGAAGTTGACCAGATTTGTAGGCCTGGATGGCCTCGCGGACTCTGCCAGTGGCCCCGGTGAATATCTGTATCCCGGCAGCTGACAGAACCTGGTAGGCGTTGGGACCGACATTCCCGCTGATCACTGCCTGAACTCCCTTGCTGGCGATGAGTTGGGCCGTGGAGATCCCGGCTCCACCACCTGCCATCATATTCTGGTTCTCAAAGGCTTCGAAGTCCATGGTTTCCGGGTCAACAATGACGAAGTATTGACATCTTCCAAAACGAGGGTCTACTTCTCCATCGAGACTTGGCTGGGTGGCCGATACCGCAATTCTCATCTCTTACCTCTCTCTATCATATTTTTTCCAGACCTTGGACATACCTTATTCCTTCTCCAGCTCCTGAATGCGATTTTGGATTTGCTCCAGCTCACTCTTAATTGCCTCAGCTTGCCCCCTGAGGAAGTCAAGCTCCTGCTCCGGGGTCAGCGGTGGAGCGTAGGGGTTTACTCCCAATCCGGGTGCCGTTGTGCCTGCGGGAGTTCCTGGGTAGGCAGCGCCTGCAGGATAACCCCCATACGCCCAGGCTCCCGAGGGGTAAGGGCTGGGCCAGTAGGCTGGAGGTGCTCCTGCTGCTCCGCTGAGGAAATACCCGCAACGGGGCAAGCCTCCTCGTCCTAGTCCAACAAAAGGCCAGGGGGGAGAACTCCCTCTGAAGCCAAAGCCCCAGCCGCCACCTCCTCGCCCGCGTCCAAATCCACCTCCCCACCCGAATCCTCCACCTCCCCATCCGAATCCATTAGGCATGATTTTTCACCTCCTATTCCCTAAGCTCTTCTAGCCTCTTTTTCACACGGTCCAGCTCGCTGCTGAGCCATCTTTCCTGTTCCTCTAGCATGGCTATTTCCTGCTCCTTGGGCATGGGTCCCCACGGATACCCATAAGGCTGATAGGAATACCCGGGCCAGAACCAGCCCCAGGGACGCCACCAGAACCAGGGCCACATTTCCCATCACCTCCTTTCAATTTTACCTCAAATTTACCACCAAGGGAACCAGTAAGGCCACCATCTCCAGCCACGGCCACGCCCCCAGCCACGCCCCCAGCCCCAGGGCCGGGGCCAAACTGGCACTGGATAAGGATAATAAGGATAAAAGTAACCGAAAGGATAGCCGTACGGATACACCTTCCTCACCTCCTTTCCAGAATCGTCCTACCTTCTTTAGCCTTTTGGCTGCGTTCCAGTAGGCGGATGTGTCATCCCTGGATAGCTATAGGGATAGCCATAGGGTGGAGTATAGCCTGGGCCATAATAAGGATACCCGTATGAATATCCCTGAGGTGCGATATAGCCTAGTCCGGAATAGGGAAAGCCATATCCGGCGTGAGGATAAGCCCATGGCGCTCTCCAGCCCCAACCGAGGCCGAACCATCTCCCGGGTATTGGATTGGTAAAGCCTGGCCTACCAAAGCCAGCGCAGAAACCCGCTCCTCTTCCGGTCATTGGCCCCAGTCCAAGAGGTCCGGTTCCATCTCCGAATGGCATTTCGCTCACCTCCTTTCCTTACCTTCTTATTTGGCCTCGCCCACCCTGCCACCGGCGGCCTCTGCCCCAGCCAGGCCCTACAGGTGGCACGGGGAGAATATCCGGGCTGTGACAGTTAGGGCAGTTCTGTGGCGGGTTGGCTATCAGGGTCTCGAATGGAACCTGCCACTCATATCCATCGTGATTACACCTGAAGCGGCGCAGCGCCAGCTCGAAATTACCCCCCTGAATTCGGATCGCTTTGCCATTTAGAAGGGCATCAGCTAGCTTCCTTCGGGCGCCTTCCAGTACTCGGTGGAAGGTGGGGCGCGAAATCCTCATCTGTTGAGCACATTGCTCCTGCTCCAGCCCCTTCAGGTCTTTAAGACGAACAGCTTCAGCCTCCTCCACGGTCAGGTAAACCTCCTCGAGAACTGCTGCAGGCACACCCGCTGGCAGGAAAAAATTCACCCGAGGCAGGTGGCCAACGCAACGCCACTTTGGTGGTCTCGACATGTTCTCTGCATCCCTTTTATGAACATATGTTCATAATAATGTTAGCTCATTGGGCTATTGGTGTCAAGGGCTTGAGAGCTGGAAGACTTGACAGGCGAGGAGCCCTACTCTATGCTAATAAGCACGTGGGAAATGACCCAAGTGAGGGTAGTAACTGATAGTTGTGCCTGTCTGCCTCAGGAGCTGATAGAGAAGTATAAAATAGTTGTTGTTCCCACCATCGTCATCCTGGGAGACCAGGAATACCGTGACGGGATAGATATTACCCCGGGGCAGCTTTATGAGATCCAGCGTCAGAGGAAAATCCTGCCCACCACCTCTGCCCCCTCGCCAGTAGCCTTCCTTGAGGTTTACCGTCAACTAAGCCGGGAGACCAGCAACATACTGCAACTAACCCTTTCCCCCAATCTCAGCATGATTTATAACTCAGCCTTGCAGGCCAGGGAGATGGCGAAGGAGAGCCTCCCCGGGGTGAAGATAGAAATAATTGATACTCAGACTGGTGCTGGAGGACAGGGCCTGATAGTGTTAGAGGCTGGCCGAGCAGCAGCAGCCGGAGCCACTATGCCACAGGTAATCGAGAGAGTGAGAGCTCTTATCCCTCGGGTACAACTTCTAGCTATTCTGGATACACTCTACTTTCTGGCTAAAGGTGGCCGGGTGCCTAAGGTGGCTGCCTGGGCTGGCTCTCTCCTTTCCATAAAACCTATTCTTCAGCTGGTGGCGGGGGAGGTTGAACTCCTGGAAAAGATAAGAACCAGGTCCAGGGCGGTGAGGCGGATGCTGCAGCTGTTGCGGGAGAGGGTGGGAAAAAACAGGATACACGTTATGCTGATGCATGCTGATGCCCGGGAGGAGCTGGAGGAGCTGGGCAAGGAAGTTTCGGCCGAGTTCAATTGTGCTGAACTCTACCTCAGCGATATGACCCCGGTCCTGGGGGCCCATACCGGCCCCGGTCTCCTGGGGATGGCTTTTTATGTGGAAGAGTAGGGGAAAGGAGCTAAATGTGGGTTAAGGTTGTTCTCATTCTGGGATGTTATCTGCTTGGCTCTCTGCCGGTGGTGCAGCTAATGGCTGTTCTGCGGGGCCTTGATCCGGACAAAGAGGTAGACCTCCACCTATCGCTCTGGCGCAAGGTGGGATACCTGGCAGGCGGCCTGGCAGTTACCTGGGATATTGCTAAAGGGGTAATTGCTCCTTTGGTGGCCTGGCTACTGGGGTTTCCTACGCTGATCGTGATTCTTGCGGGCCTTGCTGTGGTGGTGGGGCAGATGTGGCCCATTTTTACTCGCTTTGAGGGAGAAAAGGGGAACAGCACTGGTATTGGGGTGGCTTCCTTCATTGCCCCCAGGGCCTTTGGCCTCGGACTGGTGCCCGTAGTTCTGGGGGTAGCCTTTCGGATCTACTCCACAAGGGGCTCAGGCAGCCCCGCCGGGCAACGTTTCAAATTCAGAAATCCCTCCGCGGCCATGCCCTTGGGCATGCTGGCCGGCTTCGCCGTTTTCCCTCTCGCTGCCTGGGGATTAGGTCAACCACGGGAGGTAATCTGGGGTTACCTCGGCCTCTTCGGACTGATAGTGTTGCGGAGATTTACCTCGGGGCTGAAGGAGGACTTAAAAACAGCCCCCAGTAAACTGGAAGTCCTGAAGAACCGATTCCTTTACGACCATAGCTAGCCGAAGTTCTGTCCGGGATTTTATAATTAGGCTAGCCAGCGTAGCTCAGCGGTAGAGCAGCGGTTTCGTAAACCGCAGGTCGTCGGTTCGAATCCGACCGCTGGCTGAATCTAAATCAAGGCCTTCGGCCACTTCGGCTTTTTCACTTAGCGTTCGATGCCCTCTCGAGCCTGGACGCCCTTCTGGTAATAGTGTTTCACCTCTACCATCTCTGTCACCAGGTCGGCTGCCTCAATGACCTCCGGTGGTGCGTATCGCCCAGTGAAGACCAGTTCCACTCCATCCGGCTTGGAGGCTATTACATCCAGCATGTCTTTCAGAGAGATGAGCTCGAAGTAATGTGCGGTAGCGATCTCATCGAAGACAATAATGTCATATTCCCCCGAGAGCATAGCCCTCTTTGCCCTTCCCAGCCCTTCCTGTGCCAGATGGACGTCCTCTTCCTTAGGTGGTTTCTGGACGTGAACCCATCCGGGCCGTCCATACTGCTCGATAGTGATGTATGGCTGCATAAGCTTTGCTGCCTCAAGCTCACCGTAATGCTGGCCTTTCATAAATTGCCCCATGTAAGTCTTTAGTCCATGGCCAGCAGCTCTGAAAGCCAGGCCTAGAGCGGCTGTAGTTTTGCCTTTGCAGTTCCCGGTGTAAACCTGGACATACCCTTTTCCCAGAGGGGTTGGCTTGTCTGCTCCCATTTTCTCAGCCTCCTTTGAGCTCTGTGCAAGCGTTCGGCCGTTCCCGATAACTAAACGCTCACGATTTATATTTTGCCACTTGGAAGTCCTTTTCTGCTACCCACTGGGCCGGGGTTTCTCCAGAGTCTTGCCTGATTACTAAGAGCAAGGGGCAATACTACCGAGCACGAAGCACAACCCATTGACGATATGGTGAATAGCGTGTTAGGCTATTGAGTGGTAAGATGGGTCAATTCATAAAGAGGCTCGGGGAACTAATGGAGGGGAAAACACGACCCTTAGGGTTTGCCCCGGCATCTCAGGCTAAGAGCTCACCCCTCCTGCTGGTTGGTCAGTTGCCCCGGGGCCAGTTGGATAAAGTTGACTTAGCTATCTCTCAGCAAGTTGACGCCCTGTTGGTCTTCCCGGAGGATGTCCAGGCAGTGAGCGAGGCCCTCCACAGGCTTAAAGAGCTGCGGCCTTCTTGGGGAGTATGGCTTTCAGAAAAAGTTCCAGAGAATTTGGGAAAGCTAATCGAGCTGGGCTGTGAGTTTATCGTTTTTGGGCCGGAGACCTCGGCAGGGCTTCTAGGGGAAGAAAAGTTCGGTCGAGTGCTTTTAGTTGAGCCCTCCCTGGCTGATGGGCTGGCCCAGGCTACTGGAAAGCTGCCGATTGATGCCGTACTGCTTTCAGAGGAAGTTAAGCCTCCTCTGACCATTGGGCAATTGATGAACTATCAACGTCTTCTTGCTCTAATAGGCAAGCCCTCTCTGTTTTCCTTGACTGGAGAGGCAGGGGCCAGGGAGCTGGAGGCCTTGTGTGGGGTGGGGTTCAGAGCCATTGTGGTGCACCTAGGTCAGCAAAGCGCAAAGAAGCTGGCCTCCCTGCGAAAGACTGTTGGATCCTTGAAAATTCCGAAGAGGAAGGCTGGAAAAGCTGGTGCTCTGCTGCCCGCGGTGGAGTTGCCTGAGGAATTGATTGAGGAAGAGATCTAGGCCAGGCCTTGGTTAGCCAGCAGCTCGGGC
>CAZJSO010000084.1:0-5383 GCA_964548795.1 uncultured Dehalococcoidia bacterium
CCCTTATCACTGCCCCGCTCAGGTCCTCTCGCTCCCCCCGCGACCCCTTGTCGCTCACGGTCAAGATGCCTACGGTGAACATTCCACTAAATCTTACCACAGATGCCATCTCTCGCCCAGAGGGCAACAAAGCATTATGGCGCCGGCTGACAAAAGGAATGAGAAAGTTTAAAATAAGGTTAAATTTCCGGTCTTGGAGGGTTTTCTTGGAAAAGCTATATCGGGTTCGTATCCGTGACCTGCCTGAGAAAGAGAAACCTCGAGAGAAGCTGCGCAGGTATGGTCCGGCGGCGCTGAAGAATTATGAATTGGTGGCGGTGATCCTGGGCCGAGGAACTGTGAAGGAGGACATCCTGCAGCGGGCGCAGCGGATCATGTCCCAGTATGGGAATCAGGCCATCTTCTCCGAGGGAGACGTGAAAAAGGTGGAGAAGGCTTTGGGACTCCCTCCTGTCCAGGCTTGCCAGATAGTGGCTGTCTTCGAGCTGGGACGAAGGCTCTTTGGGAAGCAGCACGAGGTTTTCCTGCGATCACCGGAGGAAGTTTTCCAATATGCCAGAGATATGGCCCGACTCAGAAAGGAGAATCTGAGAGGACTTTACCTGGATACCAGAAATAAACTGATAAGAGACGAGATCATCGCCATTGGCACCCTAAATGAGAGCCTTGCCTCTCCGAGGGAAATCTTTGCGCCAGCGATTCAAACTCCGGCAGCAGCCCTGATCCTGGCGCACAACCATCCCTCAGGCGATCCTTCGCCAAGTCGGCAAGATATCGAACTCACCAAAAGGGTACTTGGGGCAAGCAAAGTTCTGGGGATAGACATCCTGGATCACATTATTATTGGCAGCGAAGGATACTTCAGCTTGAGGGAGAAAACCGACATCTGGAAAAGTGGTTGAGGGTGACAGAGAACTGCCGAACCGACGCTACCATCTGAAGGATGCTGAACCTTCTCTGTCTTATGTTATTGATCCTGGGTAGCCTGGCAGGCTCCTGGGTTGCCCCAGGGGAAATAGGGTATGTAACCTTCTTCGATGGGGCGAATTTGTGCGTTCTCCATGCCTGGGCGCCCGGCCCAAGCTCGCCAAATTATCTGAGAGGTCTGGCCAACATACCTGAATTACCTGTTGGCTGGGCCTGGGCGATTGACTGGGGTGAAGAGGTTGACTATCCCTTCTGGATGAAGGACTGCTATATCCCCCTAACGCTTATCTGTGCCGATAGCCACGGCGTTGTAGTTGATGTTCATAACTTGACCCCGCTGAGTGAGGAATCGTACACCCCGAGGAGGCCGTATCGGTACGCGGTGGAGATAGAGCAAGGGACTCTCGAAGTCAAGGTGGGCTGGTGGCTTGGAGTTCGCCAGGCCGGGGAAGACTAATCTTTGCCAGCCACGCCTAGGCTGTTTAGTACCTCGGCCAAACTCAAGCGCTGCTGCTCACCCTTTTTCATGTCCCGCCAGACCACCTTCCCCTCCCGGAGTTCCTCTTCGCCCACGATGAGAGTATAAGCTACCCCCAGGGAGTTAGCCTGTCTTAGCTGCGCCTTGAGGCTGCGGTTATCCGAGGCCAGAACAGCCCCGATCCCCGCCCCCCGCAGCTGGGCCGCATATTCCAGCACCTTCTCCTTGGCCTCCTGCCCCAGATAAGCCAAGAACACGGCAGGATGAGAAAGGGGAGGCACCGCAACCCCCTGTTTCTTTAAGCCCAGGATGATCCGCTCCACCCCGGTGGCAAAGCCTACTGCCGGGGTAGGCTTGCCTCCTAGTTCCTCTATTAGCCCATCATACCTCCCTCCACCACCCAGCGCAGCCTGTGCTCCACCCTCGCCCCGGGGCTGAATCTCAAAGACTGTTCGAGTATAATAGTCCAACCCCCGCACCAGGCGGTAGTCCAGCTCGAATTTCAGGCCCAGCAGGTCGAGGTATCTCTTGAGCTTCCCAAAGTGCTCCCGACAATCAGGACAAAGAAACTCAAAGCTCTTCGGCGCCTGCCGGCTCAGCTCGGAACAGATCTCCTGCTTGCAATCGAGCAGCCTCAGCGGGTTCCTTCCAAGTCTGCGCTGGCAGTCGGGGCAAAGTAAGGCCTGCCTCTCCTGGTAGAAGGTCCGCAGCCTCTCCACCCAGTACGGACGACAGCGAGGACAGCCAATGCTATTGAGCTTTAACAGAAAGTCCTTCAGCCCGAGGGTTTGGTAAAACGACCAGGCAAGCTCGATTATCTCAGCGTCAATCGCCGGATCATCGCTCCCCAAGGCTTCGAAGCCAAACTGGTAATGTTGGCGGTAACGCCCCGCCTGGGGGCGCTCATAGCGGAATATGGGGGCAAAATAATAAAGCCTCACCGGCTGGGGAAGGTTATGCATCCCCCGCTCCAGGTAAGCTCGGCAAACCGGGGCAGTGCCCTCTGGTCGCAGGGTGAGCGAGCTGCCCCCCTGATCCTGAAAGGTGTACATTTCCTTCTCGACGATGTCGGTCTCCTCCCCAATGCTTCGGGTGAAGAGGCCAGTATCTTCAAAAACTGGGGTATCAATTCGCTCGTAGCCATGGAGCTGGCATATCTCCGCCGCCTTCTGCTCCACATATCTCCAGTAGGCCTGCTCTTCAGGTAGGATATCCTTAGTGCCTCTAGGCGCCTGATACAAGCGAATCCTCCCTCACAAACCTGCGTATTAAGAATATTATAAAAGCTGTGCAAATACAACTCCTTGACAGCTTGGGGGAGAGGTGGTAGACTCTAAGCCGCTTAGAGCCAAAAGGAGGAGAAAAATGAGCTTCACTTTCATGACCTCGCCTTCATTCTTATTAACCTCGGAATCGGTCACCGAAGGTCACCCCGATAAGCTCTGCGACATCATCTCCGATGCCATTCTGGATGCCATTCTGGCGAAGGATCCCATGGCCCGGGTGGCCTGCGAGACCATGGCCACCACTGGAACAGTCATCGTCATGGGGGAGGTCACCACGGAGTGCTATGTAGAAATACCGGAGATCGTCCGAGAAACAGTGCGTGAGGTGGGGTATACCCGGGCCAAATATGGCTTCGACTATGCCACCTGCGGCGTGCTGGTCTCCATTAAGGAACAGTCACCAGACATTGCCATGGGCGTCAACGAGGCCCTAGAAGTCAGGGGAAGGACAAATTTTCAGGATGAGAAGGAAATGCTCGGGGCTGGAGATCAGGGGGTAGTAACTGGCTTCGCCTGCAATGAGACGCCGGAGCTTATGCCATTACCCATCATGCTAGCACACAGACTTTGCCGGCGGCTGGCCCAGGTGAGGAAGGAGCGGTTGCTCCCCTACCTGCGTCCCGATGGAAAGTCCCAAGTAACCGTGCAGTACAACCATGGAGTGCCTCAGCGAGTGGACTCAGTGGTTATCGGAGCTCAGCATGATGAGTCGGTGAGCAATGAAGTCATCCGGCGTGATCTCCTGGACTATGTGATCAAGGCAGTGATTCCGCGTTCCCTTTTGGATCGCCAAACGAGGTACTATATCAACGCCACCGGCCGCTTCGTCCTTGGCGGGCCCATGTGCGATACCGGACTCACAGGAAGGAAGATCATGGTGGATACTTATGGAGGGGCAGCAAGACACGGCGGAGGCTGTTTCTCCGGCAAGGACCCCACCAAAGTGGACCGGTCCGGTGCTTATATGGCCCGTTATGCAGCCAAGAACATCGTCGCTGCTGGTCTGGCTGACCGGCTGGAGGTGCAGGTGGCTTACTCCATCGGGGTAGCTCGTCCATTAGCTGTTTCCATTGAGACCTTCGACACGGCCAAGGTTGATGAGGGCATCATCCTCGACCTCATCAAGGACCATTTTGACTTCCGTCCCGGAGCCATCATCGAGGCGTTCAACCTGCGTCGTCCCATTTACAAGCCTACCGCCTGCTATGGTCACTTCGGTCGAACCGATATCGAGGCTCCTTGGGAAAAGACCGACAAGGCCTCCCTCCTCCGAGCTGAAGCTGAGCTTCGCACCAATACAAAGGTCACAGAGCTTTCTCCGCAATCAATTCCACCAGAGGATGTTTAGGCCGACCATGGCACTCTTACCCATTCTCTTCTTTGGCAATCCGGTACTCCGACAGAAGTCGAAAAGGGTAAGCGGGCTGGATAACTCCATTCGCCGATTGGCTGACGACATGCTGGAGACCATGCGTGCTGCTTCTGGAGTAGGACTGGCAGCCCCACAGATAGGCCAACTCCTTCGAGTCATCGTCATCGAGATACCAGAGCAGGAGCCGGTGATCCTTCTCAACCCAGAGATAGTGAAGAGAGCCGGAGAGAGGGAGGTGGTGGAGGGATGCCTCAGCTTTCCCGGATACTGGGGCAAGATAAAGCGCTCGGTTGCCGTGACGGTCAAGGGATACACTCTCAAGGGTAAGGCGATCAGGCTCAAAGCCACCAACCTTCTGGCCCAGGCCCTAGAACATGAAATAGACCACCTCAACGGCGTCCTCTACACAGATTACCTCGAAAGCGAAGAGGATCTGTACCGCTCTGAACAGCCCCCCACCTCCCCAGGATTGTAACTTAGCATTTTTAGTGCGCCACGCCCAGTCTAACCCCGCATGGCACCCTGCTGGCCAGTCTGATATAATGGTTCCAAAGCGGAAAGGAGGTTTTTCAGCTATGACTGTAAGAGCTTACATCCTGATCGAGACAGAGGTGGGCAAGATGGGGGATGTAGCCGAAAGCATATCGCAAATAGAGGGAGTAAAGTCAGCCGATCTAGTAACGGGGCTTTACGACATAATCGCCATGGTTGAAGTCCCTGATTTGAATTCCATCGGCAACGTGGTCAAGCAAGTTCACTCCACCCTAGGAGTTTCCAAGACCACTACCTGCATAGGGGTGAGGGTTTCTTAAGGACATAGCCTAAATCGCACCGAATCCCCTGTCCTAGCCAGATGCGCCTAAAGGTGTCCCGCCCAGATTAGCGCAGCCTCTTTCCATTCGATCCTCTCACGGCAAATTCAGGCAGAGGTTAATATGGTGAGGGTCTCAGTGGTTAAGTTCGGGGAGGTTCCCCAGTCCTCAATTGAACATATCCTTAAAGTCATCAGCGGATGCTATGAGGTCATTGGTGAGCCTCGATCGGAGTACATTGAGCTATATGTCTTCGAAAAGTCCGAGGGGGAGATCTTCTTTGCCACCCATGACGCACTAGGGGGCAAGCCGCGCATCGGCATCTATCTCGATCGCCTGCTAAGTTTATCCGACCTGGTCGGCGCAGCCGGCGTTAGAAGGCAAGCGGCCCACTCGGTGTTACATGGCTCCCCCGAGTTCTACCTCATCCCCTTCCCCGAAAGTTTACTCCAAGCCGTTAAGCGATACCAGTTACCCCTGGAATATGCCTACAAGCTCCTCCAGGCAA
>CAZJSO010000085.1:0-243 GCA_964548795.1 uncultured Dehalococcoidia bacterium
CTCCGGTGGTAGCCAGTGCTTATCTTGACGTAGCCCCAGTGGTAAAACTTGATCTCCCAAGACTTGCTCTTATCCCCGGAAGCATTAAAATCAGGGGGAAGGTTTTTTCTGAACTAGGGCCGGTAGAGGGAAGAGTAAGGCTAAAAATGGGCCGAAGTGAAGCCTTATCAGACCTTAGGGAGGGAAGTTTTAAGGTAGAGCTTAGAATGGGCCTGGGGCCAGAGCTCATTGGCAGCCAGGACC
>CAZJSO010000085.1:253-3168 GCA_964548795.1 uncultured Dehalococcoidia bacterium
TCGCGAGATTGAGTTGGGTCAGCACCGGATCATCATCTCGGCCCCAGCAAAGGAGAGACATGCTCCAGTGGTAGCCAGTGCTTATTTGGAGGTAGTCCAGGCCATGCCGGTGGTGGAGCTGGATCTCCCCCGGTGGGCACTTGTCCCGGGGAGCATCAGGATCGGGGGGTGGGTCTTCTCAGAGGTGGGGCCGGTGAAGGGAGGCGAGATAAAGCTGAAGCTGGGTCGGGCCGAAGCTGAAGGTATCAGTGCCGAGGATGGCAGTTTCGCCACGAGGCTTAGAGTGGGCCTAGGGCCGGAGCTCATCGGCAGCCAGAACCTTCGGGTTTGGGTCCTTCCTCAGGAGCCCTGGAATTCCGCGGCGACCCTTTCCACAAGCCTGTTCCTGGTGAACTGGGTGAACTCGGGCGGAGTTCTGCTTTTACTGCTCGGGCTGGTTGTCCTGGTCCAGAGGAGGCTGAAGAGGCTTGGTCTCCCCCGAAGGGTGGAGAAGCCATCAACCGTTCCCCGGGTGGCGGAGGAGGTGAGGCCAGCGGTCCGTTCGGTCGAGGATTTGCCGGCCGGGGAGCCACCTCGCCGGATACTCGGTTGGTACCGGAGGATGGTGCGGCTGATTCAGCAGGTCATCCGGGTGACCTTCCGCCCCCAGCAAACTCTACGGGAGTTTCTGCGGGAGGTCTCCCCATACCTCGGCCCGGCTGCCGGACTCTTCGCCGAGCTTACGCGCTTGGCGGAGAGGCTGCTTTACTCTCGCTACCAGCCGAGCGAGGAAGATGCTCGACACAGTGAGGTCCTCTCAAAGCAAATCGAGGAGAGGCTGAAGCGAAGATGAGGAGCCTGGATGTTCTCCTGACCACCGCCGTAGCTATCTTGCTCGTTTCGGTACTTTGCGTGGTGTTTTACCCCACGGTGCAGGACTTCATGGTGGGCAACAGCCTGTGGAATGGCTTGGCCGGTTTTTCTGGGGAATATAAGGCCTCTTGCCTTGATTCAGCCACGCAACTTCCCAGGCTACCTCAGGGGAAGGTGCTGCTTTCTATTCCTTATCTTTCGTATACGGAGGAGGAGCTGACCGAGCTAAAGAGGTTTGTAACACGAGGTGGCCGACTTATCCTGATGGACGATTACGGCCAGGGCAACGAAGTTCTGGAATACCTGGGCCTTCAGATGAGGTTCAGCGGTAAGCCATTGCTTGACCCCCTCTTCTGCTATAAGAATCCCCGCCTTCCCCGAATAACCGATTTTGCTCCGGGGGTGAGGAAAGCGGGGGTGAAGTCGGTGGTGTTCAACCATGCCACTATCTTAACGAACATGGGTGCTGGTGAAGTGCTTGCCTGGTCTTCTGACCGAAGCTTCTTGGACCTCAATGGGGACGAGAAATGGAGTCCGGCTGAGCCAAAAGGGCCTTTTCCGGTGGCCGCCAAGCTCAAAGTGGGGAAAGGGGAGTTCCTCCTGGTATCCGACCCGAGCATTCTCATCAACAGCATGATAGGGAAGGACAACAATCGGTCATTCTTGGAATATCTAATGGGTTATAATATTGAGCCAGGTGGCCTGCTCGTTGATCGGGCTCATTTGGAGAAAACTCCTCTGGATGAGTCCAAACTCAAGCTAGCAAGGGCACGGGAGATCTTCTCGCATCCTTTGCCAGCTATGGGTCTGTTGGCCTTGATCTTCGGCGGGGTGGCCAGATACCTGCTTTGGAGCAAAGGAGGTAAAATTGACTGAGAGGGAAAAACTAGCCAAGCTCAGTGAGAGAATACTGGCTGAGCTATCTAAGGTCATCATAGGCAAAGACGAGCTCAAGCGCATCTTGCTGATAGCTTTGCTGGCCGGGGGACATGTGCTGATAGAGGGCCTGCCGGGCACGGCCAAGACAAAGCTGGCCCGAACCTTCGCTGAGGTCATCGGTGGTAAATTTAAACGGATCCAGTTCACCCCGGACATGCTGCCGGCGGACATAACTGGATTTTACCTCTATTCCCCTGACGGCAGCTCTCGATTCATTGAGGGACCGATATTTGCCAACGTGCTGCTGGCCGATGAACTTAATCGGGCCACACCTAGAACCCAGTCAGCGCTTTTGGAGGCGATGCAGGAATATCAGGTTACCATCGAGCGGGAGACCTACCAGCTCTCCCGACCCTTCATGGTCATAGCTACACAGCAGGAAGCGGGGGCAGAGGGGACTTATCCCCTGAGCAACGTTCAAGTTGATCGCTTCCTGCTTCGAAGTCTGAGCCGGTATTCTTCCAAGGAGGAGGAAAAAGAGGTAATTGTTAACATTGACCAGATTGATGAGCCACAAATTGAGCGGGTTACTTCTTTGGAGGAGCTAAACGAAGCGCAAGAATTGGTGAAGAAAGTTCATGTTTCTTCGGAGGTGGTGGAATACATCGTCTCGCTGGTGGAAGCGCTGCGGGCAGACTCGGACGTGGACTCCGGACCCAGTACCCGAGCGGGGATCGCCCTCTACAAGTGCAGCCGAGCGCTGGCGTTGCTTGATGGGCGGGACTTCGTCATTCCCGATGACATAAAGTACCTGGCATATCCGGCGCTGCAGCACCGTATAAGGATTCGTCCGGAGGCAGAGATGGACGAAGTCACCCCTCGAATTATCCTTGAGCGCGTGCTGGAGAAGGTGCCAGTGCCCAGGGTGAAGGTTTGATGAGGCTAAACCACCCCACGAAAATTTATCGGGGTTCCCGCAAAAATCCTTGGATTTTTACGGGCTTTCTTAGGCTGTACCCTGCTCTGGCTCTGGTGTCCTCGGCCCTTTTCTCGCCGCCGACTTTTTCCTTTGTCCCCCTGCTCCTCCTTGGCTTTTGGGTTTACCTGCGCCTCCCTAAGCGAGAGCCGGCTTTGTGGGCCAGGATAGGGCTGCTTACCGATTTCTTTCTTTTCTTCGCTCTAAC
>CAZJSO010000085.1:3178-5149 GCA_964548795.1 uncultured Dehalococcoidia bacterium
GGCCCAGGTTGGGCCTCTTCTCCGTGCCGGTCTCTCTTCCGGTGCTAGGGACCTTAAGCCTTAGCCTGGAGAAAGCCTCTCGTCTCTCGCCTGCTCCCGAGCCTGCCAAGCAGCGCCAGCCAAGCCGGCTTTGCCTGGCGCTTTTCTCGGTGGCCTTCCTGACCTTTGTCCTCTCAATGCTCTTGGGCCAGCGGACGTTGATCCTGGCTGCGGCCGTGTCGCTAGCTTGTCTGGTGATCCTGCTGATAATTATATGGAGAGGACTGCCACCCAAGCCTCTGGAGGAAGAAAAAGCTTCCCTAAGGCTGGTGGCTGGCAGGCGAGGCGAAGTGCAGGTCAACCTTATGGCTCAAGCTATGAACGGGGCAAAGGTATTTTTAAGCTCGCCCTACGATTGGCTAAGGCCGGAGCCACGAGTGCTCTTTCTCGATAGAGGCGAGGAACTGGGAATAAGCCTCTCCCTGGAGCCGCCTCTTTCCGGCCCCTCGGAGCCTGAACTTGTGGGGCGGCTCGTGGATCGTTGGGGACTAATGGAATCGGCCTTCAGACTTAAGCCGCTCAAGCTTTACGTCATCCCCCGGGCCAGGTACGCTGCCTGGCTGGCTCGGAGATACCTTGAGGGAACCGCCCCTGGAGGCTTACCCCTACTTTCCACCCCAGGCATGTTCCAGGCTGCCACGGCGAGTCACACGGGGTTAGAGTATTATGGCAGTCGGCCCTACCAGCCGGGAGATAGCCCCAAGCTTATAGACTGGAAGCATTCGGTGAAGTTAAGCGAACTTGTTTCCAAGGAGTTCAGCGAGCTTAAGGGGCGGCCAGCGCTTTTGCTCATAAACCTGGCTGTTCGGAGTGCTGAGGAAGCAGATGAACTGGCCTATAAGCTTATCACCACGGCCCTTTCCTTGGCCCAGGAGAACATCCCCGCAGCGCTCTCAGCCTACGACCAGCAGGAGGTTAGGTTAACCACCTCTACTCTCCCACCCCGAGCTATCCTAACAAAGGCGCTGGAAGTGGCTCAGCAGATGGTCAGCTTTGTAAGCCCCCTGAAATACCTGGCTCCGCCAGATGTCAAGCGTTTGCGGGCAAACCTTTTCCGCCTGCGGCAGGTTGATAGCCAGCCGGCGAGGGCATTGGCCTCTCTACTGGAAATTGAGTATGGGAATATGGAGAGAGCTGCCAAGGAGAGCCCGGCGACCGCCGCCTTGCTAAGAGGCCTCACTAAGGCTGACCGGGAATCCAACCTAGTGGTGATCTCTGGGCGGAACCATGATGCCGAGGCGCTGGCGTTTAATAGCTTCAAATTCGGCCGCAGAGGCTACGCCCTAATCGAGGTCTAAAGCAGACATGCCGGCAAGGGATGTCTTATTTCACCGCCGTCTTTGGGCCCAGTTGGAACTATGGCTGGGTCTTTTTGTATATCTGGCGAGCCTGGGGGTGGCCCAATGGATGGCTTCTAGGACTGGGGTTAGGGGTGTAAATTTTGTCTATATCTTCATCTTGGCGATCGTTATATTTCATGCTTACCTGGAGCATGGGCTCTCACGGCGCCTGCTCCTCTCGCTCAGTCTGGTTCCTTTAATTCGTGGGCTGGACTTGGCTATTCCTCTAGCGAGTTTCTACCAGCTTTACCGGCATGTGTTGCTCGCAGTACCTGTGTTTCTAGGCACGGTGGGGGTGATGTACTTGTTGGGGCTGGGGATAGGGCAGATTGGGCTCAGATTTGGCTGGTTGCCGGGGCAAGTAGGAGTGGCGCTCAGTGGATTCCCGTTGGGGCTGGCTGAGTATCTGGTCTTCCGGCCGGAGCGGCTGGTGGTAAGACTAGGTTGGGAAGACCTAATTCTGCCTGGATTGGGATTTCTCCTCTGTGGCTTTGTGGTGGAACTCATCTTCAGGGGGATAATGCAGCAGACCTTTGGAAATGCTCTGGGCTGGCCGGGATTGATTTATGTCAGCCTCACTTTTGGACTGGTA
>CAZJSO010000086.1:0-5019 GCA_964548795.1 uncultured Dehalococcoidia bacterium
TTTGCTGGAGCGCGGAGGCGTGTTATCCGCCCGAGTACAACGTGAGGGGCAAGAGGAGGAAGTGTAGCTCCCAAACTCGGGAAGGCTGACAGAGGTGCTGGCCTCCGGAGCAAGAGCCTTTGTAGCGAGACGAGCACGTCAGGGAAGGAGAACAGACTATGACCTGGTTCTAATGGATGCGGCCGGGGTTCTGGTCGGGGTAGATTCTCGGCTACCTAACCAGCTCATTCTTGAGGCCCTGCTGGATTCCAAGTTACCCCTCTTTGAAGGTTACACTCAGATAGCCCGAGAGCCACGCCTTCCGGGCAGCCGAGTTGATTTCCTTCTTGTAAAAAGCCCCGAGAGATGTTTGATTGAAGTTAAATCGGTAGCTTTAGTTATAGCAGGAGAGGCCTTTTTCCCCGACGCCCCTACACCACGGGGCACAAAGCATCTCGAGCTTCTAAGAGAAGCAGCTAGAGGTGGTAGGCGAGCAGCGGTGCTGTTCGTCATCCAGCGTGAGGACGCAGTGAGTTTCTCTCCTCACGGCTCGCTTGACCCAGTTTTTGCGCTGATCCTGCAGCAAGCGGTGGGAGAGGGGGTGGAGGCACATGCCTATAACTGTAAGGTGACGCTCGAGGAAATAAACCTGGCCGCTGAAATTCCAGTCACCCTTTGAAGGGACAAAATGACCACTAGGGTTCTGGGTCTATTAGGAAGTCCCCGGCGGAAAGGCAATAACGAAATCTTGCTCGACCAAGCGCTAGCCGGAGCCCAGAGCCAAGGGGCTCAGGTGGAGAAGGTGGTGCTCAATGAACTTGACCTTACCCCCTGCCAATCATGCGATGAGTGTCTTTCCACCGGCGAGTGCGCTATCCACGATGATATGGAGCAGCTTTACCCCAAACTTAGGCTCGCGGATCACATCATCCTCGCCTCCCCGGTCTTCTTCCTGGGACTCACGGCCCAGACAAAGATCCTGATAGACCGATGTCAATGTCTCTGGGCAGAGAGGAAAATGCTACACTACCCCGCAAATCTTGGCCAGCGAAGAGGGCTCTTAATTTCCACTGCCTCTCGCCATGGCTCACAGCAATTCCAAGCCCTTCTCCCCACCACCAGGTCTTTCTTTGCCACATTGGGGCTAAGCTACTGGGGTGAGCTCTTACTGAGCGACCTGGAGGAAAGGGGAGAAGTTTTGAGTCGCCCCGAGGCTCTGAGGCAAGCATTTGAAGCTGGAGTAAAGTTGGTGAGAGGAGAGAAAGTAAGCCTAAACCCCTCCCCGATTTCACTCCGCCCAATTGGATGGGTCAGGAACCGGTATCGGGAGTCCCCCAATGATGGGTGGGAGGGGAAAAATTCAAAGTTGGTCATTGAGCCCGAGCTTGAGCCTGCGCTTGAAGGTCTGGAAGGCTTCTCTCACCTCATCGTTCTCTTCTGGATGCAACTTGCCAACTATGAGGGGGAGCTTAAGGTCCATCCCAGGGGCAGGAAGGGAGTGCCTCTGATCGGGCTACTAGCTAGCCGCTCCCCCCACCGGCCAAATCCTATAGGGGTAACCATAGTAAAACTACTGGAACGCCGAGGACGAGTGCTTTGGGTGAAAGGACTCGACGCCTTCGACGGAACGCCGATAATTGATATCAAACCTTACCTTCCCTCAGATGAGGTCCACCAGGCGAAAAGGCCTGAATGGGCAGCAAATGTTGGAAAGGATGGCACCGGATAGGCCAGCCAGACCCGCAAGGACGCCATTTACAACCTTTCTATCTTGGGTTATACTTTATCCGGCATGACTCAATTAGAGCTGGCACGAAAAGGCGTTATCTCACCACAGATGAAGGCCGTGGCCGAGCAGGAAAGCCTCCCCCCGGAATTGATCTGTCAGGGATTGGCTGAGGGCACGATCGTCATCCCAGCCAACCCAAGTCATAGGGGACTTACTCCGAGAGGGATTGGGAAGGGGCTGCGGACCAAGGTCAATGCCAACATTGGTACCTCCCCTGACTATGGCTCCATCGAGACAGAGTTGGAAAAGCTCCGGGTGTCCATCGAGTCGAAGGCTGATACCGTCATGGACTTGAGCACTGGGGGAGATATTCGGGCAATTCGTCGGGCTATTCTAAATAACTGTCCCCTTCCGCTGGGAACTGTTCCGATCTATCAGGCAGGCATCGAGGCCATCTCCAATCATGGTGCCATTGTCAAGATGACAGCCGACGAGATCTTCCAGGTTATCGAGGAGCATGCCCGAGACGGAGTTGACTTCATCACCGTGCACTGTGGAGTAACTCAGAAAGCCATCAGCCGGCTGAAAAGCGAGGGGAGACGTACAGACGTGGTCTCCCGGGGTGGCTCCTTCCTCATCGGCTGGATCCTCTACCACGAGCGAGAGAATCCCCTTTATGAGCAATATGACCGCCTACTGGACATCGCTCGCAGGTACGATGTTACCTTGAGTCTAGGGGATGGGCTGAGGCCGGGTAGCCTTGCCGATGCCTCAGACAGAGCGCAGTTTGAAGAACTCTTGACCATCGGAGAGCTGGTAGAGCGTGCTTGGGAGGCCAGCGTCCAAGTCATGGTTGAAGGCCCAGGACATATACCTCTAAATCAAATCGAGGCCAATGTGCAGCTTGAGAAAGCGGTCTGCAAGGGTGCCCCATTCTATGTGCTGGGGCCTCTGGTGACGGATGTAGCCTCGGGTTATGACCACATCTCCGCTGCCATCGGGGGAGCCTTAGCTGCAGCTGCTGGGGCTGACTTCTTATGCTATGTTACCCCTTCCGAGCACCTCTCCCTTCCCGATGCTGAGGATGTCCGCCAGGGCATCATGGGAGCGCGTGTCGCTGCCCACGCTGCAGACATAGTTAAGGAGGTTAAGGGAGCCCAAGAATGGGATGGGGAGATGTCCCGGGCCAGGCAGAAGCTCGATTGGGAAAAGCAAATCAAGCTCTCCATTGATCCGGCCCGAGCGGCCCAAATTCACTCCCGCTTCCCCAGCACCAGCAACGGTTGCAGCATGTGTGGCAAGTATTGCGCATTAAAGCTGGTCAGCAACTACTTGAGAAGTCCGGCGGAAAGGTGAGGCCTACAATGGGGATTTTTAAGCCCGTGGCGGAGAAGGCAGTCACCCAAGCCATAGTAAGAAGTTTCCTTCATCAGTTTGAAGAATATGCCGAAAGCGACGTTATCATCGTCGGTGGAGGCCCCAGCGGACTGGTAGCTGGGAAGGAGCTGGCTGGGAGTGGCATTAAGGTGCTACTAGTGGAGAGAAATAATTATCTCGGCGGCGGCTTTTGGGTCGGGGGGTACTTCATGAACAAGCTCACCGTGAGGGAGCCCGGACAGGAAGTTCTGGCCGAACTGGGCATTCCCTTTGAGGAGGCCAAGGAGGGGCTTTTCGTGGCCGATGCTCCCCATGCCTGCTCCAAGCTAATCGCGGCCGCCTGTGATGTGGGAGTCAAGTTCGCCAGCCTTACCCTCCTAGAGGATGTGCTGCTGCGAGAAAAAAGGGTGGCAGGAATAGTGGTGAACTGGAGCCCCATTGCTCACCTTCCCCGGGAAGTTGCCTGCCTGGATCCATTGCCTCTGGAGTCCAGGCTGGTGATAGATGCCACCGGGCACGATGCCCAGGTCTGCCGGAAGCTGGAGCAGCGGGGCCTGCTCAGGATAGTCGGCGAGGGAGCCCTGTGGATCGAGCAATCTGAGGATGCCGTGGTGCAAAATACCGGGGAGGTCTATCCCGGATTGATAGTGACCGGCATGGCAGTGGCTGCGGTCTACGGCCTGCCCCGAATGGGACCAACCTTTGGAGCCATGCTGCTCTCCGGCAAGCGAGCCGCCCAGGTCGCCTCCGAGATGCTGGCGGAAAGAACCTCTCCTCCTGAACACCAACCCCAAAGCATTTGAACTCGCTGCCTTGTTGGGGAAACCTCGCGGTGAGGGCAGAGATCATCTCGGTCGGAAGCGAACTTCTCCGGGGGGAGATAGCTGATACCAATGCTCCCTACTTGGCTCAGGAGCTTCTCAAGCTTGGGTATGAGGTTGGACGGATTACCCAGGTCGGAGACGCTCAAGGAAGCATAGTCGAGGCCTTGAAGCAAGCCTGGCAGCGCTCTGAGCTTGTCCTCACCATTGGAGGGCTTGGCCCTACTCAGGACGACCTGACTCGTGAGGCAGTGGCGAAGTTCTTCAGCGAAGAACTTGAGATAGACCCGGGCCTGGAGAGATGGCTCAGGGAGACCTTCCAGCGCCTTGGCCGAAGAATGCCAGAGGAAAACCTAAAACAAGCTACCCTGATTCCCTCGGCTAGATCTGTCCCCAATCCCAAGGGCACTGCCCCAGGCTGGTGGGTAGAGCGGGAGGGAAAGCGCCTCATCACCCTCCCCGGTCCACCGCGAGAACTCGAGCGCATGTGGAGGGAAAAAGTAGCCCCTCAGCTCCATGGGCCGGCACAGGTGGTTCTCTGCCATACCCTGAAGATCTGGAGCTTGAGCGAATCAGAGGTAGACGAAAGGCTTTCGGCGCTCTCCTCCACTACCAACCTTCAAATCGGCACCTACGCCAAGTTTGATGGGATACATGTTCAGCTTGTCGCCCGAGGTAAGCTGAGGGAGGAGGCTGAAAGGCTTCTCGCCGAGACGTCGGCTCAAGTTCGCTCCCTCTTCGGGGAGCGAATCTGGGGGCAGGATGAAGAGAGTCTGGAAGCATTGGTCGGAGAATTGCTGCGGAAGAAAGGGCTAACCCTGGCCACCATGGAGTCCTGCACTGGGGGGTTGCTGGCCGATTTACTTACCAACGTCCCGGGAAGTTCAGACTATTTCAAAGGAGGGCTGGTAACCTACTCCAATGAGCTTAAGCGAGCCTCCGGGGTTGATGCTCGGCTAATCGCTCAACATGGTGCAGTAAGTCCAGAGGTAGCGGAGGCCATGGCCGAAGCAGCCAGGCAGAGGGTGGGAACGGATATAGGTGTGGCCACTACCGGAGTAGCCGGCCCGGATAAGCTCGAGGGTAAGCCTGTGGGCACAGTCTACACTGGAC